>NZ_RZSV01000027.1:0-36577 GCF_004023205.1 Mesorhizobium sp. M1A.F.Ca.IN.020.03.2.1
GGCCTCGGGCATGGGGCATCATGTCGGCAGCGCTGCGCTGAATGCCGAATGGTCCCGTGTCTCCAATGATCTCATTGCGCGCATCGTGGACCTGTTCCCGCTGAACTTTGCCGGTGTCTGCCAGTTGCCGCAGTCGATGAGCGGTGACCTCGCTCCTGTGCTGGCTGAACTCGAGCGCTGTGTGGACGAGCTCGGCTTCGTCGGCTGCAATCTCAACCCCGATCCGTCCGGCGGCTTCTGGTCCGCGCCGCCAATCTATGACCGCTACTGGCATCCGCTCTTCGAGAGGATGGTCGAGCTCCAGGTGCCGGCCATGATCCATGTCTCGGGCGCGTGCTCGGACTGCCTGCACACCACCGGTGCGCACTACATCAATGCCGACACCACGGTGTTCATGCAGCTGATCCAGGGCGACCTGTTTCGCGCTTTCCCAGACCTCAAGCTAATCATTCCCCACGGCGGCGGCGCGGTTCCCTATCACTGGGGCCGCTATCGCGGGCTGGCAATCATGATGGAAAAGCCGGATCTCGCCACGCACCTGATGCGCAACGTCTATTTCGACACCTGCGTCTACCATCAGGCGGGGATCGACACGCTGTTTCGCGTGATCGGTCCGGACCACATCCTCTTCGGCTCGGAACTGCTGGGCGCGGTCAAGGCGGTTGACCCGCTGACCGGCTTCAACTTCGACGACACGCGCCGTTACATCGATGCTTTGGGCCTCGACGAAGCCGACCGCGCGGCGGTGTTCGAGGGCAATGCGCGCAAAGTCTACCCGCGGCTGGACGAGAGGCTCAAGCGACAGGGTCGCTAGCGAGGTCCGGCCGGCACGAATCTCTGGAGATATCAATGGCAAAAGTCGTGACAAACACCGAACGTACGCCGATCGAAGTGTGCGACGCACTGGGCGCGCTGGGGGTGGCAACCGTTCACGAGGCCCAGGGACGCAAGGGGCTGCTGGCCTCGCGGCTGCGTCCCATCTATGACGGCGCCAGGATCGGCGGCAATGCGCTTACCTGCGAGGTGGCGCCGGGCGACAACTGGACCATTCATGTTGCATTGGAGCAGGCGCGGCCGGGCGATGTGCTCGTCGTGACTCCGATCTCTCCATGCGAAGACGGATTTTTCGGCGACCTTCTGGCTGAATCGGCGATGGCGCTCGGCATCCGAGGCCTCGTGATCGATGCCGGCGTGCGCGATGTGGCTGCTTTGCGAGCGATGAAGTTCCCGGTCTGGTCGAAGGCGATCTTCGCTCAGGGAACGGTAAAGGAGACGCCGTGCGATTGCCAGGTTCCGATCATCTGCGCCGGTGCCCGCATCTGCCCTGGCGACGTGATCGTCGCCGATGATGATGGCGTCTGCGTGGTGCCCCGTGCCAATGCCGAGTTGGTTGCGAGAACGGCACGAGAGCGGGAGGCGGCCGAGGAAGACAAACGTCGCCTCTACGCTGCAGGCAAGCTCAGCCTAGACGTCAACTCAATGCGCGAACGGCTGCGCTTGAAGGGACTTCTCTACGAATAGGCACCCGACGTCCACGAAGGAGAATCGGTCGGCCTTCCAACGTGGCGTGGCATAGTTCGCGTCAGGACGCTGCAGTCCGCTTGCGCACGGCCTTTCCGTTCTTATGCCTAAAAAGATGAGCCTCGTGCATCGACGTCAGCGCGACCCGCACCATTTCGCCGGGCGCCCTGTCGTCCATAAAACTCGACATGCCGCCATAGACGAGTTCGAGGACGATACCGCCGACATAGAGTGGCCGGGGTTCCGCATCCCCATACGGAAACAGCTTCTCCGACAACAGCCTGCCCAGCCCTTCCCACTGGTCCCTGAACAGGCGCAGGTGCCGATCCTCCAGCGTGTTGTCGCGGCGCGCGATGCGCAGCAGGTCGATGGCCAGCGTTCCCCAGCGCTTGTCCTTGGCGCGTTGGTTGGCCCATTCGCAAATGGATTCGATGACATCCTTCGGCTCGTCAACGCTGCGAAGCCTTTCGGTCAGTTCGACCACATCTCCGCCGGCGTTGCGCTCCAGCAGTTGCAGGAAGATGTCTTCCTTGTTCGTGAAATTGGAGTAGAAGGCCCCCTTCGAGAAGCCGGCCTCCTCTGCGATCCGCTCGATCGATGCGCCGGAATAGCCGTCTCGGGCCACCATCTCGCTGGCCGAAGCCAAAAGCTTTTCGCGCGTCAAGGCTTGGCTTTGTTCACGGGTCAGTCGCGCCATCTTTGATCATCCAATGAACGTATCGGGATACCCAGCGTATCTGAGCAAGCAACTTAGGGTCGTCGACCTCCAAGGGCAAGCGAAGGTGAGGGGTCAGTTGCGGGATTGCTTTGGTGCACGGCAGGATGGGTTCAGCCGACAGTGGTGCACGCGGCGTCCAGGTAAGAAGCATCGAAGGCGTGCAGCGCTTGGCTCCGAAGGGCCTCATCGAGCAAATGCGCGCGGATCATCAGGTCGATCGTCGTGCGCAACGCGTTTGCCGGCACGGCCAGCTTGTCCGGCCACATGCCCATGTCACGCATGTATCCTAGAGCACGATTGGCCAGGGTGGAGCTTTCCGGCGTGGTGATGCGTTGGAAGATCGGCAATGTTACGTCCTGCCGCGCCGGTTCATTGGTGATCGCATGGGCCTTAATCAGGGCGTTGATGAAGCGTATGACCACATCTCGATTGGCTTGCAGCCACGATGATCGGCCGATGACCGCGGTGAAGAGGATCTCGGGTATGAACTCATTGACCTCGCCGATCAGCTTGTAGCCTTGGTCCTCGGCCAGGAAGTTCCACGGCGCGGGCTGGGGAGCACAGTCGACTTGCCCGGCCTGCAGCGCCTCCCACCGTTTGGTATGAATACCCGCAAGCACGAATTCGTAGTCGGCGGGGTAGTGCAGTCCTTGGGAAGCCAGCACAATCTGCGTGTAAATCGCAGTACCCTCGGTGAGCGAGGACGTGCCGATCCTCTTTCCTCGAAGGTCCGCCAGGGTGGCGATTTCTGGCCGCGCCACGAGAGACATCGGCAGCCGCACTGCATTGGCCGCAACAATGCGCAGTTCTCCACCGTTCACGAAGTCCGCGACTGCTCCTTCTGGCGGCGTAATCGCAAGGTCGGCCTCACCCTCAAGGACAGCTCCCGTTGCCTTGTCGACGCTGCCGAAGCGCTTGTATTCGATGGCAATGCCGTGCTTGCCGAATAATCCCAACTCGTCTGCAAGGAAGACCGGAAGCCAATTGAATCCCTGCGCTCCGCCCGCGAGGCGAAGCTGGGCAGGCGTGGAAGGATCAGCTGTCGTGTTTTCGGCCATTGGCTCCTCCCGCCGGTATTCAGCACTGGGCGTCTAAATACTATAGGTATTGGAATTCTAAGCGGTATGTCAATCGGCCGCGCTTTTTCCTCGCAGCCCGGCTGACTGAGCTACCGTGAACAATGGTCCGCGTGCTCTCGATCGCGAAAAGCGGCCAACAGGGGCTACGGCCCTTGGCACCATACTGCACATGCTATCGTGAATTCGAAGCGGTCCTAAACGGCGCCGCTTCTCTTAAGTCCAGTTCCGGACGCCAGATTCTTGCTGCCGGTCCACGCAATCCAAGGCCCTAGCCGAGTGCCCTAGACGAAGACCTGATCGATTTAGCTAAATCATTGAATAAAAGATAAAAAATGGTTGGCTGGGGCGCCAGGATTCGAACCTGGGAATGTCGGTACCAAAAACCGATGCCTTACCACTTGGCGACGCCCCAGCAGCCGGGCGGTGCCCGCTGCGCGCGGCCTTATAGGACGAGCCGGTCGAAAGCTCAATGCTTGGACCGCTGACATCCAAAGTAATCTTGCCGCATGTCTGCGCCGGCGGATTGCCGCCGCGTTCGGGCGTAATCTGGAAGGGAGATCGATCCGGCGACCGGAATTGCCGGCTATTCGCCCCACACGGCCAACTCGTTGCCGGCCGGGTCGGTGAAGTGGAACCGCCTGCCGCCTGGGAAGGAAAAGATCGGCTTGATGATGCTGCCTCCGGCATTCTCAACGGCCTCCAGCGTCTCCTCCAGGTTTTCGGAATAGAGCACGGGCAGCGGTCTGGCGGGCGCTTCGCCCGCATCGGCCTGGAAGCCGCCGTCGAGCCCCTCGGCAAAAGCGGAGTAAGTTGGCCCGTAATCGGTGAAAGACCAGGAAAACGCCGCGCTGTAGAAGGATTTGACGCTGTCCAGCGTGCCGCCGGTGGCCGGAAGTTCCAGATAGTCGAGTTTTCCCTCGAGTTTCATCGCGCTACTCCACTTTGTTCTTGTTGTGTTCTATCTCGCGCAACTCACACCGGCAAGTCTTTTTGACGCAGCTTTTGCTTAATCGATTGTAGTCGCGGCGCTTGCTTTGCCGGCGCTTGCCTTTCGCAATGCAGCATCTTATCGCTCGGATCGGAAGGGCGGGGACCGGGGCCTTGGCCCGGGTGTTGTCTATCTTCCAAGGGACCTGGAGGGCATTCATGACCAAGTGGGTTTACACCTTCGGCGACGGTGCCGCTGAAGGCCGAGCCGGTGATCGCAACCTGCTCGGCGGCAAGGGCGCCAACCTTGCCGAGATGTGCAGCCTCGGCCTGCCGGTGCCGCCGGGCTTCACCATCACCACTGAAGTCTGCAATGCCTATTACGCCAACGGCCGCACCTATCCGACATCGCTTGAAGCGGATGTCCTTGCGGCGCTCGACCATATCGGCAGGCTCACCGGCCGCAATTTCGGCGATCCGTCGAAGCTGCTTCTGGTCTCGGTGCGCTCCGGCGCCCGCGCTTCGATGCCAGGCATGATGGATACCGTGCTCAATCTCGGCCTCAACGACGAGACGGTCGAGGCGCTTGCCGCCGATTCCGGCGATGCCCGCTTTGCCTATGACAGTTACCGCCGCTTCATCCAGATGTATTCCGACGTCGTCATGGGCCTCGATCACGAGGTTTTCGAGGAAATTCTCGAGGACCAGAAGGCGAGCCTCGGCCATGAGCTCGACACCGAGCTGACGGCCATCGAATGGCAGGGTGTGATCGCGCTCTACAAGGCCAAGGTCGAGGAGGAGCTCGGCAAGCCGTTCCCGCAGGACCCGCGCGAGCAGCTCTGGGGCGCCATCGGCGCCGTGTTTTCGAGCTGGATGAACAACCGCGCCATCACCTACCGTCGCCTGCACGACATCCCGGAAAGCTGGGGCACGGCGGTCAACGTCCAGGCCATGGTGTTCGGCAATATGGGCGACACCTCCGCCACCGGCGTTGCCTTCACCCGCAATCCCTCGACCGGCGAAAAGCAGCTCTATGGCGAATTCCTGGTCAATGCGCAGGGCGAGGACGTGGTGGCCGGCATCCGCACGCCGCAGAACATAACCGAGGCCGCGCGCATCGCTGCGGGCTCTGACAAGCCCTCGCTGCAGAAACTGATGCCGGAAGCTTTCCAGTCCTTCGTCGATATTTCCGACCGGCTGGAGAAGCATTACCGCGACATGCAGGACCTCGAATTCACCATCGAGCGCGGCAAATTGTGGATGCTGCAGACCCGCTCCGGCAAGCGTACCGCCAAGGCGGCGCTCAGGATTGCCGTCGAGATGGCGAAAGACGGGCTGATCACGAAAGAGGAGGCGGTTGCCCGCATCGATCCGGCCTCGCTCGACCAGCTCCTGCATCCGACCATCGATCCCAAGGCGGCGCGCGACGTCATCGGCGTCGGCCTGCCGGCCTCGCCGGGCGCGGCCACCGGCGAGATCGTCTTCTCCTCCGGTGAGGCCGAGGATGCCAAGGCGCAAGGCCGCAAGGTCATTCTCGTGCGCGTCGAGACCAGCCCGGAGGACATCCACGGCATGCATGCCGCCGAAGGCATCCTCACCACGCGCGGCGGCATGACCAGTCATGCCGCCGTGGTGGCGCGCGGCATGGGCAAGCCCTGCGTCTCGGGCGCCGGCTCGCTGCGAGTCGACTACAAGGCCGGCACGCTGATCTCGATGGGCCAGACCTTCCGCAAGGGTGACATCATCACCATCGACGGCGGCAACGGCCAGGTGCTGAAGGGCGCCGTCGCCATGCTGCAGCCGGAGCTGTCCGGTGACTTCGCCGCCATCATGGAATGGGCCGATGCCGCGCGCCGCATGAAGGTGCGCACCAATGCCGAGACGCCGCTCGACGCGCGCATGGCGCGCTCCTTCGGCGCCGAAGGCATTGGCCTTTGCCGCACCGAGCACATGTTCTTCGAAGGTGACCGCATTATCGCCATGCGCGAGACGATCCTGGCCGACACCGAGAAGGACAGGCGCTCGGCGCTCGACAAGCTTCTGCCGATGCAGCGTTCGGATTTCCTCGAGCTGTTCGAGATCATGGCGGGCTTGCCGGTGACGATCCGCCTGCTGGACCCGCCGTTGCACGAATTCCTGCCCAAGACCGACGCCGAGCTCGCCGAGGTCGCGACCGCCATGAATGTGCCGGCGGACAAGCTCAGGCAGCGTACCGAGGCGCTGCATGAGTTCAATCCGATGCTCGGGCATCGCGGCTGCCGTCTGGCGGTCTCCTATCCCGAGATCGCCGAGATGCAGGCACGCGCCATTTTCGAGGCGGCGGTTCAGGCCGGCCACAAGGCCGGCGCGCTGGTGGTGCCCGAAATCATGGTGCCGCTGGTCGGCCTCGTGAAGGAGCTGCAATACGTCAAGGCGCGCATCGATGCCGTCGCGCAAAGCGTCATGCAGGAGACCGGCACCAAGATCGACTATCTTACCGGCACCATGATCGAGCTGCCGCGCGCAGCCATCCGCGCCCATGTCATTGCCGAAGCGGCCGAGTTCTTCTCCTTCGGCACCAACGATCTGACCCAGACGACTTTCGGCATCTCGCGCGACGATGCGGCCTCCTTCCTTGAAACCTACCGGCAGAAAGGTATCATCGAACAGGATCCGTTCGTTTCGCTGGACATCGACGGTGTCGGCGAACTGGTGCGGATTGCGGCGGAAAAGGGCAAGGGAACACGACCCGACATCAAGCTCGGCATTTGCGGCGAGCATGGCGGCGACCCGGCCTCGATCCGCTTCTGCGAAGAGGTCGGCCTCGACTATGTGTCATGCTCGCCTTACCGTGTACCGATTGCCCGGCTGGCTGCGGCCCAGGCGGCCGTGGAGGCCGCGAAGGGAAGAGCCAAGCGCGCCTGAACGGCGCGCTCCATCTTACGATTTCGTATGGAAACTCACGCGAACGTGCGCGCGCTGGTTCTCAATCTCGACATCGTTCCTGGGCAGTTTCTGGTTCCGAATTACTCGGGGCGTGAAACAGATGTTGCAGATTTCCCCCACCTCTTTCCGATCGATCCTGATCATGCAGACCAAGTTCATAGGCGACATCGTGCTTGCCTCTGCCTTGGCGAAGAACCTTCAGCTCGAATATCCAGGTGTGAAGGTCGTGTTCCTGTGCGATGCCAGGTTTGCTGGATTTCTAACAGCGCATGGCATCGCAGCGGAGGTCGTTTCGTTCAGCCGTGCCGGCATGCGCGGCACGCCGCTCCAGCGCGGGCGCGAGCTTGTCCGGGTTGTGCGAACTTTGCGGCGGCACCGCTACGACATGGTCATCGACATCACCGATTCCAAGACTTCGCGGCTGGTGTCCGGATTGGTCCGTGCCCCGATTCGTGTCGGCCACTATCCGACGGAGCGACCTCTGCGCTGGCTTGAGCGCCAGCCTGCCAATGTCAGGATGAAGCCGTACGGATTCGGCGAAAAACATTATCTCTTCCGCTATTTGTCGCCGCTCGAGGTGCTCGGCGTCGACCTGCGCGTCAGGGCACCGGCTATCCGTCCGCTGCCCTTCGAAACGACGCAAGCGCTCGCCTTGCTGAGCAAGCATCATTTGCGGCCAAATGCCTTCGTGGCGGTGCATGCGGGGGCGAGCTTCATCGGGCGTCGCTGGCAGCCGGAGCGCTTTGCGGCCGCGATCGAACGGATATCGTCCGAAACTGGCCTGGACGCTGTGCTGATCGGCGGCCCTGATGAGCACGAGGCGGCGGACAAGATCGTGGCGGCAGCGAAAACGCCGGTCGTCAATCTGGTCGGCACGCTCTCGCTCGAAACGTTGCTGGCGCTGCTCAAGGAGGCCAGGTTATTCCTCGGCAATGAGAGTGGCCCGATGCATATGGCGGCCGCAGCCGGCACTCCGGTCGTTGGTCTGTTCGGCCGGACCAATCCGGTTCGATGGGGCCCGGTCGGGGTCCCCAGCATCTCGTTGCGCCCCTCCATGCCCTGCGATTGCGTCGGCGGCGACCTGTGCCGTCGGACCGATTCGAGCAAGGCATGCTGTGTCTGGCGCCTTGAAGTGGATTCCGTGGTCGAGGCGGTGCGCGAACTTTTGGCGCGTACCGACGTGGCGCTTGAGCAGGCGGTCTAGCTCAAGTCTGCTAAAGGCGTGTTGAGCTTTTACAGCTACTCTCCATGCAAATTGTCGCGCGGTGGCTTTTCGGATGCGAACCGTTCCGATTTTCGCCTAGATGCGCGTCTTGTTGACGACATCTTGCGGTTGAGCGGCTTGACGGGCCGGGCATGGGAATGACGGGTTTGCTTCAAAAATCTCTTTGCGCGATCGCGCTATCGCTTGTCGTGCTCTCGGCTGGCAATGCCGGGACGCTGGTCGAACCGACGTTGCATCTGACGCCGCAAGGCGGCGGTGGCCGTGTCGCGCTCACGCTGGACGCCTGCGGCGGGAAGACCGATACGCGCATTCTTTCGGCCCTGGTAGAAAACAAAGTTCCCGCGACTATCTTCGTCACCGGCATCTGGCTGAAGCGCAACGCCGCCGCTGTCGGGATCATGCGCGCGCATCCTGATCTGTTCGAACTGGAAAACCACGGTGGCCGCCACATCCCGGCGGTCGACACGCCCCGCAAGATCTACGGCATCAGCAGTGCCGGCAGTCCTGATGCCGTTCAGGCCGAGGTCGAGTCGGGTGCCGCGGCGCTTGCGAGCGCCGGCGGCCCGCCGCCGAAATGGTTTCGCGGCGCCACCGCCGAATACAGCCCGTCGGCGATCGCCATGATCCGCAAGCTGGGCTTCAAGGTCGCGGGCTTTTCCGTCAATGGCGACGGCGGCTCACTGCTCGGCGCCAAGGAAACCGCCCGGCGCATCGCCGCTGCCAAGGATGGCGACGTCATCATCGCTCACATCAACCAACCGACCCATGCCGCGGGCGAGGGTGTCGTCCAGGGCCTGCTCGCCCTGAAGCAGAAGGGCCTGACCTTCGTTCGGCTGGACGACGCCGACGACGTCGGCAACGACGGCACCACGGATTGATCCGTGGCGGAGGTTGATGACGACGGCTGGGAGGCTCAGCGACCTCGGAGATCCGCGATGCTTTCCGCCGCAGTCTATCACTCCGGCTTAGTCTCGACCGTCACCTTGCCCGTATAGAACGCGCCGTGATCGCGGATCTCGACCACTTCGTCGAAAGGCTGCTCATAGGCCCACATCGCGTCCCTGCCGCTGTCGCCGGCCGGCAGCACGCTCCAATAGCTCGCGTTGCCCTTGTAGGGACAATGCGTCGAATGCTCGGTCCTGGCGAGCTTGCTGAGATCGATATCGTCGAACGGGATGTAAAAAACCGCTGGGTAGGGCGGTTCCGACAAGAGCCTGGCCCGGGTTGACCTGGCGATGACGACGTCGCCGGCGCTGACCGTGACGGCGCCGCGATAAGGCTCGATCGTTATCACCTTGTCGGGATTGCGCTGAAAGCCGGGGGCGGGGTTGGCACGCTTGTCCAAGACGGGTCTCATCGGCAGTTTGAGGAAGGTGCGCGGCGGTTTTTCCGTTCGGAACCGCTCTCGTCCGTCAAAGGTGGATCGGCCCGACGCCTCGCGCAAGGCGGCGCGATGACGCGTCGCGTGCAGCGAAATAATGTTCTAACCGCCGACAGTCAGGCGGCGGCCTTGAATGCGTCCATGAGGCCGGCATAGGCGGCAGCGATGCCGGCGACCGGATTGCTGCTTCTCGCCGCTGTCTCGACCTTCAGCGCGCCGCCGGCGGTCGGCAGCGTGAGCAGCAGGAACTGGCGGTTGCCGCCGTCGCCGACGCTTGCGGCAGCGACATGCTGGCCTTCGCCGTCATTCTCGACGCACATCTTGAACAGCAGCGTTCCGCCGACGGCCTCCAGCGCGCCGCCGACGACTTCGGCAAATTCATCGTCGGAAACGGTTTTGGAGTCCGGCGTCAGATCGTCCAGACTTTCGGCAAGCGTGCTTTCGAGGGCTTTTTCATCGAGCTGCACGTCCATGCGAATCTCTCCATTCGCCAATCTCACCCAGCCCATTAATGAATCTTAACGGCGACGATGGCCGGATTATGACGGGTTTCACGGGTCATTCCGCCCATCCGACCGCCTTGGACTTATGGTGGCTGGACAATCCGCCGGATCATTCCACAATGCGTGAAACAATGACGCGGAAGCGCGAAAAAAGGGGAGGAGCCGAGATGCTCGGACTGATGCAGGAATGGCCGCTGCTCTGCCATAAGCTGATCGATCACGCCGAACGCCAGCACGGCGGGCGCGAGATCGTGTCGCGTTCGATCGAAGGCCCGATCGTGCGCACCACCTTTGCCGACGTCCGTCATCGGGCGCTCAAAGCGGCGCAGCGGCTGGAGCGTGACGGCTTCGGGCTCGGCGACCGCATCGCAACGCTTGCCTGGAACACCGCCCGCCACATCGAGGCCTGGTATGGCATCATAGGGATCGGCGCGATCTACCACACGCTCAATCCGCGCCTGTTTCCCGAACAGATCGCCTGGATCATGAACGACGCCGAGGACAAGGCGATCTTCGTCGACCTGACCTTCGTGCCGCTGCTGGAAAAGATCGCCGGCCAGATCAGGTCGCTCAGGCAGGTGATCGTGCTGACCGATCAGGCGCATATGCCGCAAACCTCGTTGCCGAACGCTGTTGCCTATGAGGAATGGCTTGCCGAGGCCGACGGCGCCTTCGCCTGGAAGACATTCGACGAGAACACGGCTGCTGGCATGTGCTACACGTCGGGCACGACCGGCGATCCGAAGGGCGTCGTCTACAGCCATCGCTCGAACGTGCTGCACGCCATGATGGCCGCCATGCCCGATGCCATGGGCGTTTCGACGCGCGACGTCGTCCTGCCCGTGGTGCCGATGTTCCATGCCAATGCCTGGGGACTCGGTCAGGCCGCGCCGATGATCGGGGCCAAGCTGGTGATGCCAGGCTGCAAGATGGATGGCGCCTCGATCTACGAATTGCTCGACACCGAAAAGGTAACTTTCAGCGCCGCTGTGCCGACGGTATGGATGATGCTGCTGCAGTATCTCGAGGAGACCGGCAGGAAGCTGCCTTATCTCAACAAGGTCGTCATCGGCGGTTCCTCCTGCCCGCGCGCCGTCACCGCCAAGTTCCAGGACAAATACGCGGTTGAGGTGGTGCATGCCTGGGGCATGACCGAAATGTCGCCGCTCGGCACGTTGTGCACCATGAAGCCGGAATATGAAGGGCTGACCGGCGATGCCAGGCTCGATATCCAGGGCAAGCAGGGCCACCCGCCCTTCGGCGTTGAAATGAAGGTGACAGACGACGAGAACAACGCGCTGCCCTGGGACGGCAAGACCTTCGGGCGGCTGAAAGTTCGCGGCCCGGCGGTCGCGCGCGCCTATTACGGCGGCGTCGGCGCCGAGCAGTTCGACGCCGACGGCTGGTTCGACACCGGCGACGTCGCCCATATCGACGCCAGCGGCTATATGCAGATCACCGACCGCGCCAAGGATGTCATCAAATCGGGCGGCGAGTGGATCTCCACCATCGATCTCGAGAACCTGGCTGTCGGGCATCCCGATGTAGCGGAGGCGGCGGCCATCGGCGTGCCGCACTCCAAATGGGGCGAGCGCCCTCTGCTGGTGGTCGTGTGCAAGCCGGGCAAGGAGCCGAGCAAGAGCGATATCCTGACCTTCATGAGCGGCAAGGTGGCCAAGTGGTGGATGCCCGACGACGTCGCCTTCGTCGGCGAGATTCCCCACACGGCGACGGGCAAGATCCAGAAGACCACCTTGCGCCAGCAATTCAAGGAGTATCGGCTGCCGACGGATTGAGGATTGTTAATCTTTCGGCTTCAAGGCTGGCGCAAAAAGCTCTAAGTCTCGATGCGGACTGGGGTAATGCGGCAGACGATGGCTACAATTCCTGAACGGCAGACGTCGAGGGCGGCCGGCTGGTCGCGGCGGATCGGGGCATTCTCGCTCGTCCTTTTGCTGACCGTCGTTGCCGGCTACCGGCTCGACCTTGTCGACACCCCGCCTTTCCTGTGGGTGCTGGCGCTCGTTGCGCTGCTTGCGGCGCTCGCGCTGCTGCTCGCCGGGCTTGCACTGTCGAGGCTGTGGAATTTCGGCGACCGCGGCGGCCGCGATCTCAGCGTCGGCGCCCTGCTGGCAGTGCTGGTGCTTGCGCCTTTCGGCATCGCCGCCTACTGGGCGACCGTCTATCCGCCGCTGCGCGACATTTCGACCGACGTCGACGACCCGCCGGCGCTCGACACCAGCGACCGGACAAGCGATATGAACGCGCTGTCGCCGCCGACGCCCGGCGAGCAGAGCCTGCAGGCGGAAGCATATCCGCTGGTTAGCGGGCGCAGCTACAACCTGCCCTTCGAAACCGTGGTCGATGCTGTCGAGACCGTGCTCGACCGGCGGGACTGGCAGCTGACCGCGCCCTATCCCGACATCAACAGCCAGAGCGAGGCGACGATCACCGCGGTCGCGAGAGGCTTGGTGCTCGGTCTGCCGGCAGATGTGGCCATCCGCGTCGCCGACGACGGCGATTCGGTCGTCGTCGACATGCGTTCGGCCTCGCGCTACGGGCGTCATGACTTGGGCGACAATGCCGCCCGTATCACCGATTTCCTCGCCGAGCTCGATCAGGAGGTCGCCGGCCAGGTCGGCGCGGCGCCGGCCGAGTGAGTCAACCGGCAGGCCTGAAAATCCCGTCGATCGCCGGGTCGCCTTCGCTGGCGACGAGACCGCGGGCCACCAAGTCCTCGAGATGCGCGAGAACCGAAAGGCCGGCTGCTCCGTGCAGCCGCGGGTCGGTGTCGCGATAGATCGCCGCGACCATCTCCTTGATGGTTCGGTCGCCGCTCAGGATGCGTTCCAGGATCGCCTGCTCGCGTATCTTGCGATGCGACTTCAGCCCGCGCATGAAGCTGCGCGGCGCGGTCACCGGTCCGCCATGGCCGGGCAACAGCAGGCGGTCGTCGCGCTCGATCAGCCGGTCGAGCGATTTCATATAGTCGGCCATCGCCCCGTCGGGCGGCGCCACGATGGATGTGGCCCAGGCCATGACATGGTCGGCCGAAAACAGGATACCTGTGCCCTCCAGCGCAAATGCCGCGTGGTTGGCGGTATGCCCTGGCGTCAGCACGGTGCGGATCGCCCAGCCGTCGCCATGGGTAAGGCTGCCGTCCGCCAGCGCAATGTCGGGCACGAAGCCCAAATCGGCACTGGCATCCAGCGGATTGATCTCGCCGATGCTCAGGCGCCGCGCCGGCCGATGCGGGCCCTCGGCGAGCACGGGAGCGCCGGTGCGTTCTTTCAGCCGCGCCGCGAGCGGCGAATGATCGCGGTGGGTATGGCTGACGAAGATATGGCTGACCGGCCTGCCGCCTATTGCCGTGAGCAGCGTTCCGAGATGCTCATCGTCGTCCGGACCTGGATCGATCACTGCCAGCGTGTCGCGGCCGACGAGGTAGCTGTTGGTGCCGTGGAAGGTGAACGGGCTCGGATTCCTGGCCGTGACGCGCTGGACGTCCGGCGCGACGGTGACCGCCTGGCCATAGGCAGGAGCGAAGCGTGCGTCGAATTCAAGCGTCATGCCGGGTCCTGCTGCTCGCGGCAAAATGATTGCCGCATCCTGCGGAAGCCAATATAGGAAAATCAATGCATGTCGCCCAAAACTGCGCAGCAGTCTTGGGAGAACGACACGCATCAGGACGAAATCTTGAAGCGCGCCGCCTGAACTCGTTTCTCCGCGACGCGCCTCAAAGCCAGCAAATCAGCCACGATGGGGAAGACCATGGCAACTGCAACCACGATGCGCCCGCTCGTTTCTCTCGCTCTGCCCGACCAGGGCGCGGCCCGGCTTGCCAGCCAGCTCTTTCTGGCGCTTGCAGGAACCCTCCTGCTCACCCTGTCGGCGAAGACGAAAGTGGTGTTGGGCCCGGTCGACATCTCGCTGCAGACGCTTGCGGTGCTGCTGATCGCCTCGGCCTTCGGCATGCGTCTTGCCGTCGCGACGCTCCTTCTCTACCTCGCCGAGGGCGCTTTTGGTTTGCCGGTGTTCCAGGGCACGCCGGAAAAGGGCCTCGGCATCGCTTATATGCTGGGCTCCACCGGCGGCTACCTTGCCGGCTTCGTGGTGATGGCGGCGATCGCCGGCTGGGCCGCCGACCGCGGCTGGGACCGCCACCCCTTCAAGCTGTTCGGCGCCATGCTTGCCGCCGAGATCGTCATGATGACGATGGGCTTTGCCTGGCTGGCGGCGCTCATCGGACCGGAAAAGTCCTGGCAGTTCGGCGTCGCGCCGTTCATCGCCGGCGACCTGATCAAGGTGGCGCTGGCCGCGAGCCTCGTGCCGGCGGTCTGGGCGCTGCTCAAGCGCTCCTGATTGCGACCAAATGACAAGGGCCGGTGGGCGCTTGGCGCCGGCCGTCCCCTTTTGCGCCGGATTCGCTCGCAATCGCCGCATGCCGGATGTAGAAAGCAGTGAAATAGCGTCGGGGAAGAAATCAAGCCGACAATTGACAAGCCAGTGCCCGAAACATAAGCACGGGCAACTTGGCGTCGAGGCGGGGGCCGCGGTAGTTCAAGGAGAGCTTGTTGAAAGGAATTATCCTTGCCGGCGGCAGCGGAACACGCCTCTATCCCCTAACATTAGCGGTTTCTAAGCAAATACTGCCGATCTACGACAAGCCCATGATCTACTACCCGCTGAGCGTGCTGATGCTCGCGGGAATCCGCCAGATTCTGGTCATTTCAACTCCGCGTGACTTGCCGGTGTTTCAGGCTTTGCTGGGCGACGGTTCCGAATTCGGTGTGGAGCTTTCCTATGCCGAGCAGCCTCAGCCGAATGGTCTTGCCGAGGCTTTCATCATCGGCCGCGACTTCATCGGCAGGGACAGTGTGTCGATGATCCTCGGCGACAACATCTATTTTGGCGGCGGCCTGTCGCAGCTCTGCCGCGAGGCGGCGATGCGTGATGGCGGCGCCTCGGTCTTCGCCTACTATGTCGACGATCCGGAGCGTTATGGCGTGGTCTCCTTCGACAAGGTCACCGGCAGGGCTTTGACGATCGAGGAGAAGCCGCAAAAGCCCAAGTCCAACTGGGCCGTGACCGGTCTCTATTTCTACGACAATGATGTCGTCGACATTGCTTCCACGATCCGCCCTTCGGCGCGCGGCGAGCTCGAGATCACGGCGATCAACAATGTCTATCTCGAGCGTGGTGAGCTGCATGTCCGCCGCCTCGGAAGGGGTTACGCCTGGCTGGACACCGGCACGCATGACAGCCTGCTCGAAGCATCGTCTTTCGTGCGCACGATCGAGCATCGCCAAGGCATCAAGATCGCGTGCCCGGAGGAGATAGCGCTGGAGCAGGGTTGGCTCGACGCTGAAAAGGTTCTGGAGCGCGCCGCGCGCCTGGGCAAGAATGAGTACGCTGCCTATCTGCGCAAGCGGGCCGCCGACCTGACGGAGGAACGGTTTGCTTGAGGTCAGGCCGCTCGGCCTCGACGGCGTGCTGGAGATCGTGCCCAAGCGGCACGGCGACGCGCGCGGTTTTTTCAGCGAGACCTGGAATGCCGGGCGTTTCGCCGAGGCCGGCATCGATCTCGCCTTCGTGCAGGACAACCACTCCTATTCCGCGGCCGCCGGCGTGCTGCGCGGACTGCACTACCAGTTGCTGCCGCGCGCCCAGGATAAGCTGCTGCGCGTGATAAGCGGCAGCGTCTTCGATGTCGCGGTCGACATCCGCCGTTCCTCGGCGACGTTCGGCAAGTGGGTGGCGCTGGAAATATCGGCTGAGAAGGGCAACCAGATCCTGGTGCCGAAAGGGTTTGC
Organism: Mesorhizobium sp. M1A.F.Ca.IN.020.03.2.1; assembly: GCF_004023205.1. Lineage (NCBI taxonomy): Bacteria > Pseudomonadati > Pseudomonadota > Alphaproteobacteria > Hyphomicrobiales > Phyllobacteriaceae > Mesorhizobium > Mesorhizobium sp. M1A.F.Ca.IN.020.03.2.1. Next base: position 16,093 of record NZ_RZSV01000027.1, read on the forward strand.
GCACGGCTTCGTCACGCTCGTTCCGCACACGGAAGTGCTGTACAAGGTGACCGACACCTATTCGCCCGGGCATGACAGGTCGATCCGCTTCGACGATCCCGAAATCGGCATCGAATGGCCGGCGATCCCAGGCGGATTCCAGCTTTCGGACAAGGATCGCAAGGCGTCTCTGCTCGCCACGGCGGAGGTGTTTGCGTGAGAGAGGGCGGCATGAATTTCCTGGTCACCGGTGGCGCCGGCTTCATCGGCTCGGCCGTCTGCCGGCATCTGTGCGCCAACCCGGCCCACCGCGTCACCAATCTCGACAAACTGACCTATGCCGGCAACCTCGCTTCGCTCAGGCCGATCGAGAATGCGCATAATTACCGTTTCGAGCAGGCCGATATCTGCGACGAGCGAGCGGTGCTTGAGATTCTGCGCCGCGACGACATCGACATCGTCATGAACCTCGCCGCCGAGAGCCATGTCGACCGCTCGATCGACGGCCCCGGGGCCTTCATCGAGACCAACATCGTTGGCACCTACCGCATCCTAAACGCCGCGCTCGACTACTGGCGCGGGCTGTCGGGGGAGCGTAAGGCCGGCTTCCGCTTCCATCATGTCTCGACCGACGAGGTGTTCGGCGACCTTCCTTTCGACGGCGGCATGTTCGTCGAGGAGACGGCCTATGCGCCGTCCTCGCCCTATTCGGCGTCCAAAGCCGCTTCCGACCATCTGGTGCGCGCCTGGCACGAGACCTACGGCCTGCCGGTGGTGCTTTCCAACTGCTCGAACAATTACGGCCCTTACCATTTCCCCGAAAAGCTCATCCCGCTGGTCATCCTCAACGCGCTCGACGAGAAGCCGCTGCCGGTTTACGGCGCCGGCGCCAATGTGCGCGACTGGCTGTTCGTCGAGGACCACGCCCGCGCGCTGGAACTCGTGGCGACGAAAGGGCGGCCGGGCGAGAGCTACAATGTCGGCGGCAATTCCGAGCGCACCAATCTCGGCGTCGTCGAGACGATCTGCGATCTGCTCGACCGGAGGCGCCCGCGCGCCGGCGGCAGAAGCTACCGCGACCTGATCACCTTCGTCACCGACCGCCCCGGTCATGACCGCCGCTACGCGATCGACGCCTCCAAGATCGCGCGCGATCTCGGCTGGGCGCCGCGGGAGAATTTCGACAGCGGCCTGGCGAGGACGGTCGATTGGTATCTCGACAACAAATGGTGGTGGGCCCCGATCCGCGAGCAGCGCTACAATGGCGAGCGGCTGGGCCAGGGTCCAATGGAAAACGGCCCGATCGAGAACGGCCCGATGGAAGACGCGGCGATCGAAAACAGCCCGGTCAGGAAGGGCGGAAACGGGCAGGCCGAGAGCAGGGAGGGCGCCGCGTGAGGCTTGCCGTCACCGGACGCGAGGGCCAGGTTGCCGCCAGCCTGATAGAGCGGGGCAGCAAGGATGTCGAGGTCGTTCCCGTCGGCCGGCCGGCGCTCGACCTGGCGCGCCCCGAGACGGTGTTTGCGGCGCTGGCAGAGGCAAGGCCCGACATCGTGGTTTCGGCTGCGGCCTATACGAATGTCGACCAGGCCGAGGACGAGAAGGAATTGGCCTTCGCGGTCAACGCCACCGGCGCCGGCAAGGTGGCCGAGGCGGCAGCAGGGCTCGGCGTCCCCGTCATCCATTTGTCGACCGACTATGTCTTCGACGGCGCCAAGGACAGCGCCTATGTCGAGACCGACGCGACCGCCCCGCTCGGCGTCTATGGCGCCTCCAAGCTCGCCGGCGAAAAGGCCGTGGCGGCCGCCAACCCGCGCCACCTCATCCTGCGCACCGCCTGGGTCTACAGCCCGTTCGGCAGGAACTTCGTCAAAACGATGCTGAGGCTGGCTAGCGACCGTGACGAGATTTCGGTCGTCGCCGATCAATGGGGCAATCCGACCTCGGCGCTCGACATCGCCGACGCCATCCTGCATGCGGCGGCGAGGCTGCGAAACGACAAGAATTTCGCCGCCTTTGGTGTCTACCATCTGGCAGGCAGCGGCGAGACCAACTGGAGCGGCTTTGCCCGTCACATCCTCGACACAAGCCGGGCGTTTGGTGGCTCGTATGCGCGCGTGCGCGATATCGCGACAGTGGATTATCCAACCAAGGCAAGGCGGCCGGCCAATTCGCGGCTGTCGAGCGCGAGGTTTGCGAACGTGTTTGAGTGGCGAGCCCCGGAGTGGCGGGTCGCGGTGGAAAGCGTGGTTCGCCGGCTGGAGGGTGGCGAGACGAAACAGGCATTGAGTGCATGAACGAAAACCCGTCCCCCGAGCAATTGCACGGCGCGAAGCCGCAGCCGGCCGATCAAGTCGCGCCGAAGAAGCGCGCAGGCGCCAAGCCGGCGAATACCAAGTCAGCGAGGGCCAGGCCGGCTAAGCGCACCTGCATCATGGTGCTCGGCATGCACCGCTCGGGGACGAGCGCGCTGACGAGGGCGATCAGCCTGCTGGGCGCGGCGCTTCCCAAACAGGTCATTGCTCCGGACGAGAACAATGCCAATGGCTATTGGGAGCCGACCAGCCTCAATATGCTCAATGAAAAAATGCTCACCGAAGCTGGCAGTAGCTGGGATGACTGGCGGTCTTTCGATCTCGGTGGCCTCTCAAATACCAGGAAACAGTTTTTCAAGAACGAGGTCGCTCGAATTGTGGAGGCAGAGTACGGTGATGAGTCTCTAATCGTTTTAAAAGAACCGCGCATTTCAAGATTTGTTCCTCTCTACGAGGAAATCCTTGGCTCGATGAATTTCCAAATGCGCTACGTTCTAACCGTACGCAATCCGCTCTCAGTGATAGCGTCACTGAAGAAGCGCGACGGATTGACTCCTGCATACGCTTCGCTGCTCTGGCTCCGCTATGTACTGGATTCTGAATGGGCGACGCGTGGTGCGACGCGTGCCTTTCTTTCTTATGAATCCCTCGTCACTGATTGGTACCCCGCGATCGCAAGAGTTGACGAAACGTTGTCAATAGACTGGCCCAAGCCGCTCACCGAGGCGCGGGTAGAGATCGACCGATTTTTGTCCGCAAGGCATCAACATCATACGGCAACGACCGAACTTCTACTCGGAAACGACGAAATCGCAGACTGGGCCAAAGACACCTATCTGGCGGTTAGATCTCTTGAGAAAGATGCCAACGACGAGAGGACCCTCATAGGATTGGGCCAAATTAAGACCAGTTTCGATGCCGGCTCACGGCAATTCGGCGCAGCTTGCGTTCTTGAGTTGCATGCTAGACGGGCCACGTTTAGCGACAGAATCAAAACGTTGATAGATCAAAACGTTAGCGTCCAGGCCGAAGCTGATGCGTTGGCCGCGCAAAAAAATGCTCAATCCAAGTTACTCGCCCAGAAAGATAAACAAATTCTCGAATTGGTCGAGAGCGGGGATGCTGTCAAAGCGCGGTTGGGGCAAAGGCAACTGGCCGACTTGGAGATAGCGGCGTCGCTTGAGCGAGAAGCTATTCTAAAAAGGCGAGAGAATATAACTGTAAAAAACGAAAACCTTATAGCCGGCAGCAAAGAGGATTCGAGAAAAACTAAGGAGGAGGTCGAGGACAATAGAAGGAAGGTAGAGGAATTGTCTCAGAAATCAGTCTACATTGCGTTCTATCTACCTCAATTTTACCCCTTTCCTGAAAACGACGCTTGGTGGGGGAAGGGCTTTACCGAGTGGACAAATGTCACGAAGGCAGCACCTTTGTTTGAAGGACATTATCAACCGCAGTTGCCAACAGAACTCGGTTTCTATGATCTTCGAGTTCGCGAAACGCAGCATGAGCAGATAGCGCTAGCTCAGCAGTACGGTGTTGATGCGTTTTGCTTTCATTATTATTGGTTCAACGACGGCAAGCGGCTGTTGGATAAACCTGTCGATGCCTATCTCGCTGACAAAACGGCACGTATGCCCTTTTGTTTGTCTTGGGCAAACGAAAACTGGACGCGGCGCTGGGATGGTGCGGAGCAGCAGTTGCTGATCTCACAGGACTATCAGCCGGGGTATGAAGCCGGTTTCATCGAGAGTATAGCACCGTTCTTGCGCGATGACCGGTACCTTCGCGTCGAGGGTCGTCCAATTGTGCTCGTCTATCGGCCTCAGCAACTTCCGCAACCGGCGCAGGCCGTCGCAAAGTGGCGGGAGCACTGCCGCAAAATCGGTATTGGGGAAATCCACCTCGTCGCCGCGCTTACGCATGGAAATCTAGACTATGAAGGTCTTGGTTTCGATGCAGGGGTCGAGTTTCCGCCGCACAATATGATGGTGGAAAATATCAGCCACGAGGTTACGCCATTCCAACCCTTGGGTGGAATGTTCGTGAATTATGCCGATGTGGCTGGCGATTTCCTTCGACGTGATTACCGGAACAAGAAGGTCTATCGCACGGTGGTCCCGTCGTGGGACAACACTGCCCGTCTCGGCAGTCGTGCCGTAGCGATGCTTGGTGCAACCCCCGATAACTACGAGCGCTGGTTGAGGGCCGCAACGTCTCGCACTATAGCCGAGCGGGCCGCAACCGAACGCCTGGTTTTCATAAACGCGTGGAACGAATGGGCCGAAGGATGCCATCTTGAGCCCGACAGAAAATTTGGCCGCGCTTTTCTGGATGCTACCCTTCGAGTCAAGGAGAGCAGATCTGTCCTTGATGATGTTTTTGATCCCCATCCTTTCCGCTCTTCCGTGGACGAGAACAATTCCGTCGCGGTGTCGAGTAGCGCGATATGGGTGGAAGACGTGCCGAGCCAGCGTTTTGCCGCGATCAAGTTGAAAACACAGAGCCTGTTGAGTCACGCTCCGGTAGCTTACAAGATCGCCAGATTTGGCTTTCGAGCCGCTCGCGCCTTTGCGCGACCAACTCGGTCAATGTGGCGCCAGTTGTCAGCTTCACAACGCGTCCTTGCGGCATCTGCTACTGGGAGACAACATACTCTCCCGATGGCTCTGGAGACGGTCTCTCTTGGCCGATCGGCGCGAGAAGTCCAGAGTCGAACCGAGCTACTGGCTGCGAGGAACGACGCTATCCTGACCGCCTATCCCGGCAGGGCGGTCACTGGCAAACGGGTTGAGGTGACCGCCGGGAAGGATGCTACGAAGCGGAAGCGGCTGAGCGATCTCTTCGCAGAGAAGCATTTTGATGCAGTGCCGCTTCAATTTGGACGATTTTTAAATTGCGTGGCGCACGCGCGAGCCATCGGGGTAATTACTCAAGGCGGAGCGTTGGTTGAAGAGTCGATTCGCGTGTACCGGTACGTTTATCGAGATTTGAATCTTTTAGATTATCTGGACGAAGCGGACGAAAAGTACATTCTGTTATCAAATAAGTTCAAGTTCATAGATGAAGACGTCATCTTGCCGCTTCATTCAAGCTTTGCATTTGGCCACGTCATCTTTGATGTGGTTCCTCAGATTCTTTTTTGGGAAAAGGAGATCAAAGAGGGGCGTCTGAAGGTAGTGCTGCCGAATGATGCGCCGTTATGGGTGAGTGGCATCTTGGCCACCTGGGGGTACTTGCCGCACCATTTTCTGATCCTTCCCCATACCCCCTACCGATTCCGCTCTGCGATTGTCTGCAATGGCCTCACGACAAACACGACCTATTATCCTAACCCTGACGCTTTAGCGCAATATGCCACACTACCGGCTTTGCCCTGCGCGTCCAAGGCCCCGGCACTGATCTACTTGGCGCGGGACCGCGCCAACACCTACTCAAACCGCGTCATCGACAACGAAGCCGAAGTGATCTCAACGCTGGAGAACTTGGGCTTCACTGCCATAGATCCATCCAAGCTTCCTTACGTCGAACAGATGGGGTTGTTTCGAAGTGCCAAAATAATCGTTGGGGCGCATGGCTCGGCTTTCGCCAATGTGGTCTGGTGCCAGCCCGGCACCAAGTTGATCGATGTCATGCCCGACGATTGGGTCGGCTATTGGAACGACTACGGCATCACGGAAATGTGGCTGTCACGCACCAGCGCGGTGTTTTCGCTCGACTACGAAGTTCTACTCTGCCGATCGCAGATGGTGGAAAGCCCGTTCCCGGGCCAGCCTCACTTGACCCAGCGGGAAGTAACATCCCAAGTCGACACAGGCGCGCTAAGGCAGCGCGTCCGCGCTCTTCTCAAGGTGATCAATCTGTGACCTTCAACCACTTGGAAGTAATCGTCAACCTAACGCGCCGGGAGGTTGCTGGTCGTTACCGGGGATCGATGCTCGGCATTTTGTGGTCGCTACTGACCCCGTTGCTGATGCTGGCGGTATATACGTTCATGTTCGGCACGGTCCTGCGAATGCGTTGGGCGGGCGGCGGCGATGCGCAGCCGACAGCTGAGTTCGCCCTCATATTGTTCGTGGGCCTCATCTTCTTTCAAACCTTCTCCGAAATGCTGACAAGGGCCCCGACACTTATTTTGGCAAATGTCAGCTTCGTTAAGAAGGTTGTTTTCCCGCTTGAAATCCTACCCGTGGTTGCCCTAGCCGCTGCGCTGTTTCACATGCTGGTGAGCTTTTTGGTAATGCTCATTTTCCTTTTGCTTTCGCGAGGCTCAATCCCGTTGACGGCGCCACTTCTCCCGATTGTCGTAGCTCCTTTTATGCTCCTTCTGATCGGCCTGTCGTGGTTCTTCGCAGCAGCAGGGGTTTATTTTCGGGATATCAGCCAAGTTCTGAATCCTATCGTAAGCGCGCTTATGTTCCTGTCACCAATTTTTGTGCCGACAGAAGCCTTGCCGAGTGCTGTGCGACCGTGGCTGACCCTGAACCCAATTTCAATTCCGGTAGAACAGGCTCGCCAGGTTCTAATTTTTGACCAGATCCCGAACTGGTCGGCGCTGGCTGTATATACAATAGCGGCAGCGATCATTGCGGGGCTTGGATTCTTGTTCTTCCAAGCCACGCGGAAGGGCTTCGCTGATGTCCTCTGAAATCGCCATCTCGGTAAAGGCAGTTTCCAAACATCACCTCATGTTCGATCGGCCGGAGGATCGACTTAGGCAGATGGTGGTGCCGCGACTGCAGCGGTTGGTAGGGCGCGCGCCCAAGCGTTACTACCGGGATTTTGCCGCTTTGACCGAGGTGTCTCTTGAGGTTCGGCGCGGTGAGACTGTCGGCATTGTCGGCCGCAACGGTTCGGGTAAATCGACGCTTCTGCAGATCATATGCGGCACACTGCAACCTACGAGCGGCTCGGTCACAGTCAACGGTCGCGTGGCCGCCTTGCTTGAGTTGGGTGCCGGATTCAACCCAGATTTCACCGGTCGTGAGAACGCCTATCTCAACGCGTCTATCCTCGGGCTCAGCAGTGCTGAGATGGACAAGCGCTTCGGATCTATCGCTGCTTTCGCTGACATAGGCGATTTCATCGAGCAGCCTGTGAAGACCTATTCGTCCGGCATGTATGTACGGCTAGCTTTCGCCGTGGCGATCAATGTCGACCCCGATATTTTGGTGGTCGATGAGGCTTTGGCGGTCGGCGATGAGGCCTTCTCCCGCAAATGCTTCGCGCGGATCGAACAGATCAAAGAGCGTGGCGGTACGATTTTGTTCGTCAGTCATGCGGCGCAGACGATTGTCCAACTTTGCGATCGCGCTGTACTGCTCGATGCGGGCGAAGTAATTATGCTTGGCCGCCCAAAGACCGTCACTAGCCAATATCAACGACTGGTCAATGCAAGCGTCGAAATGGGGAAAGAAATTCGCAATGGGATCGTGGAACTTAACGCAACATTTCTGGAATCGCAAAGGTCAGATGTTGATAGTGGCGAAAAAAATGCTTCTATCTCTCACGTAAAATCGGCAGAGGGTGGTTCATCTAATGAGGCCTGTTCAATGCTATCCAGCTCAGAGTCAGCCACAGTTGATTCCGTTGTTGTATCGTCCAAGGTGGAGTCGGAAACAAACGGCGTCATTGCGCAGGAGGCCGACTACTATGATCTCAACCTAAGTTCAAAGTCTACGATTTATCTTGAAGAGAGAGGAGCCCGCATCCGAGATATGAGTGTCCTGACTCTTGGCGGTGAGAAAATAAATGTTTTGCAGGCGGGAAAACGGTATGTATTTGAGTATATGGTTGACTTCACATCTGAGGCGATGGATGTGGGGTTCGAGTTCTTATTCAAAAGTGTAACGGGTCTGGTTATTGCGGGAACGGATACGCACAAGGTAAAAAGAGAAAGAATCCCGCTCGTATCCGTCGGTTCTTCTCTGAAAATAAGCTTCACTTTCAGCTGCTTAATGTTACCAGGATCTTATTTGGTAAGCGCTGGTGTACGAGGTTCAGTAGATGGTGATTTTCGTATGCTTCACAAAATCGTTGAGGGGGCACTCATCCGCGTCGCCAACGAGCCCGAACTCGCTGCAATAGGCTGCGTGAACTTGGACGCAACATCGCAGGTGCTTTTGTCTCCAGCAATTCCTCCAAAGCATTCAGCGTTTCAGTAGCGCGTGTCTTCGCCCGCTCGGTAACGTTACGCAAGAGATCGCCATTGTGACCATGTGCAAGCTCCAACGCAGCGCGGCTCACTTCCTGTATATTTGCCTGCTCAATCCGATAAACAAACGGCCATCCAGACGTGGAAAGTAAATTTGTCAACTTTCCACCTCCGCGAATTTGATCGATGGCGATGAAAGGAATTTCATTGCGCATGGCTAAAATTGCGCCATGGAAACGGGACGTGAGCACAAGATCGCACGATGAATACAACGCTTCGATTTCAGACGGCCGGCGACCGGCGCGGGCCAAGTGGTGTTCTACCTCCACCGTCTCGACTCGATGCTTGGCGGCGAGAGATTCGAGCACGTGGACCACGAGCGCACTGGTGCGGACGTGCAGCGAAGTCTGGGGTCCATATTCGCCCTGTTCTCCGCGCAGCACTAGGCCTACGACAAGGCGTTTATCCAATTCTCGCACGTGCTTTTGGATGACTGGCTGAGGAGCGAGAATGGCAACGTCTTCAAAACGCTGACGGCTTCCTTCGCGCGCCAGAACAGTGTCGAAAGGCTGGACGTAGTTGGCGTGGTCTGGTGCGAACTGGCTGACACTGACCCCAATCTTTCGCAGCGAAGGAAACCGGCGAATTACCGTGTCTACAATCGGATGACTTTTGATGACAGGACCACACACGAAAACGAGTGTGGTGTAGTCATTTTCGATGGCTTCTTCCCAAGTCGTTCTGTGGCCTGAAATATCGAAGGCAGAACTGGCTGTTAGGTGCGTGAAACCTATCCCCGCCGCTTTTAAGCGATCAGCGACGCTCTGAACCGCGAAAAGATCTCCAACAGTTCCGTTGCCCTCCAACGACCCATACCAACACAAAAGAACTGACAGAGTTTTGGAGACCTTACCGGAGACTGCAGTGTATCGGCCGCTCGCGTGCTCAGTGCTGCGGCGAGAAATTAGCTTAGCGTAGTCGCAAAGAAAGTCATAGACACTTCCAGCGCGTGCCGCACCGTGGTCGACCTTGTGTGTAAGCTTTAGGACCGGAATTTTGGCAGACAACACGACCTGTCGATCATCTTCTGAAACTGGGCCAAGCAGCCTGGTCTCATAAGGTGTGAACATATGTGGCGGGCCCGCCGATATTTTCGGAACGCGGTCCCAGACGGTACGGAATTTTTCATCATCTTGGTAGGTTTTGCCAAACAGATTGTGAAACCAGTAATAATCCGGGTCATCTGTTCGCTTCTGCCAGTGGCGGTTGATCCTTTTGCGCCATTCATGGATGATGTAAGACGACTGGCTGGCCGCCAGGAACCATGAAGATAGCATTCGTGTCGGGGTAGGTCGCTCGAAGGCAAAAAAATTCTCTGACGTCACGCCATCGAGCCACCGGCTGAGAGGCTGCAGACAGAAGCAAGTAGCGTCGACCCAAACCCCCCCGTATCTCGACAGCAATTCGATGCGAATAATATCACTGTAGGTTGCGTCCGGATGTGACATGGAGAGGATCGACTTTGGGTCGTCCACCTCGGGCAAAAAGTCTCCCAGGCTCTTTCTGCTCAGGATTTGTATCGTCCAATCCGGGTTGACCCTTTCCCAAGAATTCACGCTGGCTCTGACGATCGCTGGCGCCGTTTCGAGTCCTTGGAGCCACAGGATCCAGACAATCCTAGGAATCATTGTTTTTCTCGTTGGAAGGGCTGGAATGCCTGGAGATCCAAAGAGCCTGCTGAAACCATTGGTACCGAGGCCCAGTAGCGAGTGAACTCATTCCGATCGATAGGCTCAAAGGCAGCGATGATTTTCTCATAATTGACCGAAAACGTCTCATTTGCAGGATCGAGGCGCGTAATCACGACGAGCCCGGTTGGCGCACTATCCGTAATCGTAATCGAAAGCTCTGGCCGGTATTGCTTCAAGGTCGGCACGATCTTCCATACGTCACCAGCCCACCAACCTGGGAATGCGGAGTGAGGGTGGTTCGCATCGGCGATGTCCCTCGAAGTCATATAGAACCCCGGCGGCAAGCAGTCGTGTAGCGCGATAATAGATTCAGGGGCGCAGTACTTTTCCGTGCTTATAAAGTCCCGAAGCAGGAATCCAAACAGGTGCATGCCATCCAGAAAAGCAAGGTCGATGGGTTTGCCAAGTATCGTTGAAGGATTGTGCTCCTGAAAGAAGGCGTCGCTCGTTTGTTGAAATAGTAGACAGCTCGGCTTTCTGCCTATGATGTTTGTCTCGCATCTGAAACGCGGATCGACACCGATCGTCGCACATTCCGCCAACTTAATCGTATCGCCAAATTGGACGCCAATCTCGAAGTAGGACTTTGGTTTCGATATCTTCCAGTAGGCTGACATATGACTTGCCTGAAACACGCTGTCTGAAGTCGACGTCCTGCATTGCTGACTCTCCAATCTAGTCTGCCTTCAGCAGTGGAGCGTCCCGCCCAGAATCCGACTGCATGCCACCCAGCGACACATCTATTTTGCCGCAACGCGACAGGCAACATGTGAATCGATTCTTCGTGGGCGAGTAGAACAGGAAAAAACCCCTAGCTCTCCCCCCAAGTCCGCGCTAATGCGATAACAGGGTGACGGGGTTGGGGATTTGCAATCTGGAGTGGCGGCGGACGGTGTTCTGTCCCGCGCCGCTCTGATAGTATTCCCGCGCCTGGAGTTCAGTACTACCCAATGACCGCCTATGTAGAAGCCGTATCGGGCCTGCGACCGAAGATGCGGCGCGCCATCATCATGGTCCAGGACCTCGTCATGGTCCTGATCGCGGTGGCGCTCAGCCTCACGCTCTCGCAGTCGCGGCTTTCCTTCGATGCGTTCTCCTCCGGCGGGCTGGCCTGCTGGGCGCTGATCGTGCTCCTTGCCCATCTCCTGTTTCGCACCTGCGGCCTCTACAGCACCGTCTGGCGCTTTGCCTCAACGCCCGACTTTTTCAACATCCTGAAGGGCTGCGGCAGCCTGACGGTGGTTCTCTATCTGGCCTCGATTGCCTTCCGCTCCTTTTTCCAGCCGGTCGCCGGCCTCAACGAGCGCCAGTTCATCGTCTTCTTCCTGGTCTCCTTCACCATCATTTCGGCACCCAGGCTCTACTATCGTTTCCTGCGCGACGGTGCGTCCTGGCGCATCCTGCGCCGCGCCGCCGGCGATGCGTCGATCAAGCAGGCGCTGTTCATCGGCCGGCTGAGCGAGGCCGACGTGATCGTCCGCTTCACCCGCACGGCGGTGCCGGCCGAATATGCCATCGCCGGCATCATGGCCACGGAGGCCGGCGCGCCGCTCGGCACGCAGATCCAGGGCGTTCCGGTCGTGGCGCTGCGGCCGCGTCTGGTCGAGGTGCTGGAAGAGTATGTCAAGGGCACGGAAAACCTCGACCTCCTGATCTTCGGCAAGGGGGTCGAGCGCGAGATCGAGGACTATGCCGAGCTGGTGCGCGTCGCCCGCCATAGCGGCATCGCCGTCGTCCAGTTCTCCGGTCTTTCGGAGCTGGGGCAGGGCGGCAAGCTGGTTCTCGATGCCGTCGAGATGGAAACCATCATGCGCCGTTCGGCGGTCGCCACCGACATCGCGCGCATCGGCGCCTTCGTCGGCGGCAAGCGCGTGCTGGTCACCGGCGGAGCCGGCTCCATCGGCCGTGTGCTGGTCAAGCGCGCGCTGGAGCTCGGCGCCGAGGCGGTGCTGGTGGCCGACAATTCCGAGTTCGGCATCTTCCAGCTCGATCAGATCATCGACGAGAAAGACCGCGGCCGGCTGGCCAGCCGCATCGTCGATGTCACCGACCGGCCGCACATGATGCGCCTCGTCAGCGAGTTCAAACCCGCCATCATCTTTCACGCCGCGGCGCTGAAGCATGTGCCGCTGCTGGAAGAGAACTGGGAAGCGGCGATCGAAACGAATGTCTTCGGCACGCTCGCCTGCGCCGAGGTCGCGGCCGAATGCGGGGTGCCGCAGTTCCTGCTGATTTCCAGCGACAAGGCCGTCGACCCGAGCTCGATGCTTGGCGTCACCAAGCGCGCGGCCGAACAGATCGTCTCCTCGCTGCATGAAACGCACGCCGCACCGTCGCCTTTCCCTGCCGGCGGGCTGAACGGCCGCCATGCCGGCGTCCCAACTGTGCGTCGTCCCGGCACCAAATTCATCGCCGTGCGCTTCGGCAACGTCTTCGGCTCCAACGGCTCGGTGGCGACCATCTTCCAGGCGCAGATCGAGGCCGGCGGGCCGGTCACCATCACCGACCGGCGCATGACGCGCTATTTCATGACAGTGGCCGAGGCGGTCGATCTCGTCATCATGTCGGCCGCCGATGCCGAGCGGCGCCAGGGCAGGGACGACTATGCCATCTACATGCTGGACATGGGCGAGCCCGTGCCGATCCTCGAAGTCGCCGAAACCATGATCCGCATGGCCGGCAAAAGCCCCTATACCGACATTCCGATCCGCTTCACCGGCATCAGGCCCGGCGAGAAGCTGCACGAGGCGCTGCATGGCGAAGGCGAGGAGGTCGTCAAGCTCGACATCGCCAAGATCTTCGGCCTCAGGACCGACGTCGTCGAGTGGCGGAGGATCGAGGCCGCGCTGCCGGCGCTGGTGGCCGCCATACGGGACCAGGACAAGGCCGCGGCCCTCGCGATCCTGGCCGGGCTCAACCGGGCAGGGCAAGGCATTGGCGGCGCGCCCCAGCGGGCGGTGCCGAAAGCGGCCGGACAGATCAGTTAGCCCTGTGCCGCCCTCCCGCAATTGGCTATTGAAGCCTGTTCGAATGCCCTGCGGGGTTCTGAAGCAGTGACCGGAAAAGATCAGCGCGTGGCCGTTCTCATGGGCACGAGGGATGGCGCCGCCTTTATCGGCGAACAGTTGCAATCCTTGCTCGCCCAATCATGGCCCCATGTCGATCTCTGGGTTTCCGACGACGGCTCGACGGACGCCACGCTCGCGATCATTGAGGCGTGGCGGTCCCGCTGGAACAAGGGCTCCCTTGCGCTGGTGCAGGGCCCGCGAAACGGCTTCGCCGCCAACTTCCGCTCGATGATCATCGATCCGCGCGTCGATGCCGATTACTACGCCTTTTGCGACCAGGACGATGTCTGGGAGCCGGACCGGCTGGAGAGCGCCATTCGCTGGATGGAGACACAGGATATGGCAATGCCGCTGCTGTTCTGCTCGCGCACGGCGACCATTTCGGAGACCGGCGTCCCGGCCGGCCATTCGCCGCTGTTCCGCCGCCTGCCATCCTTCCGCAACGCCCTGGTGCAGAGCATCGCCGGCGGCAACACCATGCTCTTCAACCGCGCGGCGCGCGACCTCCTGGCGAAGGCATCGGCAAGAACCGAATTCGTCAGCCATGACTGGTGGGCCTATCTCGTCGTCACCGCCGCCGGCGGCAAGGTCCGTTACGAGCCGCGGCCGCTGGTCAGATACCGGCAGCACGGGGCGAATCTGGTTGGCGCCAACATCTCGTGGAAGGCGAGGCTTTCGAGGCTCGGGCGGCTGTTCCAGGGCCAGTTCGCCACCTGGACGGACAGCAATCTCAGAGGCCTTGCCGTCAACCGCGACCTCGTCACACGCGATGCAGCACGCTGCCTTCGCCTGTTCATCAGGGCGCGCAAGGGCAGTGCTCTCAGGCGCTTCAGCCTGCTCGGCAAAAGCGGCGTCTACCGGCAGACCCTGATGGGCACGCTCGGCCTCTACCTTGCCTTTCTTTGGCGGCGGATCTGAGCCGTGACGGCAAAGCGGGCTTTCGACCTGACCATCGCGGCCGTCATGCTGGCGGTTACGTCTCCCGTTGTGCTGATCGCCATGCTGGCGGTCAGGGCGACGTCGTCCGGACCGGCCATCTTTTCGCAGCCGCGCGTCGGGCGCGGCGGCGCTGTCTTTGCCTGCCACAAGCTGCGCACCATGCATCGCAACACCCCGTCCTTGCCAACGCACGAGGCGCCTGCCGGGTCGGTCACCGCGGTGGGCAGGGTGCTGCGCTCGACCAAGATCGACGAGCTGCCGCAGCTCTGGAACGTGCTCAAGGGCGAGATGAGCCTTGTCGGTCCCCGTCCATGCCTGCCGACGCAAACGGAGCTGATCGGCCACCGGCAGCGGCTGGGCGTGCTTTCGGCGCTTCCGGGCATCACCGGGCTGGCGCAGATCAAGGGCATCGACATGTCCGACCCGAAACTCTGCGCCGAGATCGACGCTGCCTATCTGAAGGCCGCTTCGATCGGCCTCGACCTCAGGATATTGCTGGGGACATTCTACCGGGCCTGAGCGGCCTTTTCTCGCGCCAGTTCCTCAAGCCGGCCGAGCGTAGCGGTTTCCGGCATCCAACCTTCCGCGGCCAGCAGCGACGGATCGCAGATCTGGGTCGCGGTCAAGGCTTGCCATGATGGCTGCCTGCCGAGCAGCCTTGCCGCCAGCCGCAGCGGCATCGCAGGCATGGGAACAAGCCGCGGCGGACGGCCGAAACCACGCCGGAACGCGGCGATGATTTCTGACATCGCCAGCGGAGCTGCGTTGCCCGCGACATAGGCCGGGTGGAGCGGTCCCGGACGGCTGACAAGGTGCAGTACCGCGCCCGCCGCCGTGTCGGACGCGATCAGCGAGCGCACACCCGCCAGCACGCCGGCCGGCAGCGGCAGGGCGGTGTCGGCAAGCCGCATCAGCGATGCCATGTTGCCCCTCATGCTCTCCCCATAGACGGGCGGCAGGCGCAGTGCCGTGGCATCCGGGCGTCCGGCGTAAGCCTCGATCAGCCTGATCTCGCCTTCGCGTTTGGATCGGCCATAGGCGCATTGCGGGGCAGGGGCCATCGCCTCGTTGATCGTGCCGCTGAAGCCGGGACCGGCCACGGCCCGGATCGAGGAGAGATAGATGAAGCGCCCGCCGCAACGTGCGGCCGCGGCCTTGGCCAGGCGCGCGGTCAGCGTCGCATTGACGGCCTGATAGTCGGCGTCGCTGGCGTTCCGATCGTTGTTCAGCGCCGCGCAGTGGACGACATGGCTCACGCCGCGCATCAGTGTCAGGAAGGCATCGTCCGGCGCATCGGCGCCAGGCAGCGCAAAGACCTCGCCCGCAGCCTGCAGCCGTTCTGGCCGTCGGGACGCAATGCGTATGTCGAAGCCGGCCTGACGCAGCCGGCCGGTCACCTGGCGTCCGATCAGCCCCGTCGCCCCGGTGACCAGGACCTTCATGTTCGCCGGCCGGCGGCCGAAGGAATGGCTGCGCTCTTGCCGGTCGGCGGCACCGTTCGTCCGCAAGCCAGATAGGTTCCCGAAACCAGGAACACCATCAGCGTCGAATCGAGAAGGTCCTGGCCGACCAGGATACCGGTCAGCCCGCCTATGAGATAGGTGACGACCGTGACGATGATCATCGTTGCGCCGAACCGTTCCGCTGGGCCGGCGCTGCGGCGCAGCGCCCTTGCCGCGTTCCAGGCCGCGACGACGAAGATCGCCGCCAAGGCGAACGCCCCTAGCAAACCGGCCTGCACCGCCGCGGTCAGAAAACCGTTGTGGTAATGGTTGTAGCCTGCGTCCATGCCGAATTGATCGTGAAAACCCTGTTTCATCAGCGCCCGGCTGCCTGTGATGCCATGTCCGAAAATCGGAGCCTCGTGAAACGCCTTCGTGCCGATCTCCCACATCGCCACCCGCAGCCCAAGCGCCGTCGTATGGTCGTTCTTGGTGGTGAGCGCATCCAAGTCGCTGAAAAGGAAGTCAGCGCGATTGGCAATGACGGGAAACGCGATCGCGGCGAGCAGCAGGCAGGCGCCGCCGGCAATCAGCGCAATGCGCGCGAGTTTCAACCCGCTGAGCCGGCGCCGGTTGATCGAGAGCACGGCGATGCCCGCCAGCAGCAGCGCCAGCCAGATGATGCGGGAGCCCGAATAAAGCACCGCCAAGCTGCCCGACAGCGCAGCGAGAGTCAGCAGCTTCCAGCGCTTTTCGATCCCCGACAGCGCGCCTGCGAGGCTCATCGCCGCGGCCAGGCAGGTCACCGTCGCGAATACGATGGCATTCCCGGCACCGCCTTCGGCCCTGGTGCCGATCCAGTAATACTGAACGACGGCGAGCAGCAGCGCGCCGAAACATGCCGCGGCGCTCGCCAGCACGACGATGCGTACAAGCACGGTCTTTTCCGTGATGCTCCAGGTCGAATAGGAGATCGGAAAGAAGAGGAAAGTGATCAGCGGCAGGAACAACCGCAGATCCGCCGCCAGCGTGCCGTTGACGATCGAAGCAAGGACGATGGCCGCGCAATAGGCACAGATCGCCACCGTCATGGCAAGCATCGACCGGTCGATGTTGAACCGCCGCCGTCTGATGGCGAGCAGAAATACGGACCAGAGCGCGCCGCCGTTGAAAACGAAGCTGACCACCGATCCCAGCACGGGCGGCGAGAAGAAGCAGACGATCGAGAAATAGATGTTGATCTGTGTCGGCGTGAGATGCCGCCGAAGCGATGTAAACGGGTTCAATGCCTTGCTTCGCAATCTTCCAGGTTGTGCGCAGACCCGCCGGGGTACCGAACAATTGGCTTTGACCGATCCCGTTCTGCCGCGCCTCGCCTGCTCCCGCGCCGGTATAGCGGCTGGCTCCGATCTCCGATAGGGCGACCGAAGGATGTCCAGCCAAAAAATCGGCGGC
Source organism: Mesorhizobium sp. M1A.F.Ca.IN.020.03.2.1 (assembly GCF_004023205.1). Classification (NCBI taxonomy): domain Bacteria; kingdom Pseudomonadati; phylum Pseudomonadota; class Alphaproteobacteria; order Hyphomicrobiales; family Phyllobacteriaceae; genus Mesorhizobium; species Mesorhizobium sp. M1A.F.Ca.IN.020.03.2.1. The sequence goes on from NZ_RZSV01000027.1 coordinate 33,196, forward strand.
GTGGACGAAAGCTCTTGGAAGTCAACCTAGCCGATCGAAGCAAATAGGTTTGTTCGGCCCCTTTCAATTGCTCGGCTTGTCTGGGAGAATTTTCCGACTTATCAAGCTCACTTGGAAAATTCATTCCCAAAGCGCTGTGCCCGGCGCGGGTCTTGCATTGTTATGGGCGATGGCGATCTGCTAGAACGCCCGCGACAAGTGTCCAGGGCTTGACGGGCTGTTTTAGCAAACCGCGCCAATCGCCTGCTGCAAGGCCTGGCCGGCACGAAAGAACGCTCAATAGCTTATGAATATCGCGCTCACCCATCTGCAGCGGCTAGAGGCCGAATCCATCCACATCTTCCGTGAGGTTGCGGCCTCTTTCGCCAAGCCGGTGATGCTGTATTCGGTCGGCAAGGATTCCTCGGTGCTGATGCATCTGGCGATGAAGGCCTTCTATCCCGCCAAGCCGCCATTTCCCTTCCTGCATGTCGACACGACCTGGAAGTTCCGTGAGATGATCGCCTTTCGCGATCAGATGGCGCAGAAGCTCGGCTTCGACCTGCTTGTTCATGTCAACGAAGACGGCGTGCGCGACGGCATCAACCCCTTCGATCACGGCTCGAACACCCACACCCATGTCATGAAGACGGTGGCGCTGCGCCAGGCGCTCGACAAATACGGCTTCGACGCGGCCTTCGGCGGCGCCCGTCGCGACGAGGAGAAGTCGCGCGCCAAGGAGCGCATATTTTCCTTCCGCAATGCCCAGCATGCCTGGGATCCCAAGAACCAGCGGCCGGAAATGTGGAAGATCTTCAACACCCGGATCGCGCCGGGCGAATCGATCCGCGTCTTTCCCCTGTCCAACTGGACCGAGCTCGACATCTGGCAGTACATCCTGCAGGAGAACATCCCGATCGTGCCGCTCTATTTCGCCAAGGAGCGGCCGGTCGTCGAACGCGACGGCATGCTCATCATGAAGGACGATGACCGCATGCAACTGCGCCCCGGCGAGAAGATCGAGAACCGTCTCGTGCGCTTCCGCACGCTGGGCTGCTATCCGCTGACGGGCGCCATAGAATCGGATGCCGACACGCTCGAAGCCATCGTCGGCGAGATGCTGACCGCCCGCACCTCCGAGCGCCAGGGCCGCCTCATCGACCGCGACGAGGCAGGTTCCATGGAAAAGAAGAAGCGCGAGGGGTATTTCTGAGCATGCGCCACATCCTGGCCAAGAGCCTCGCCCCGACCGATTCGATCCGCGACTACATGGCCGCGCAGGAGAAGAAATCGCTGCTGCGCTTTCTCACCTGCGGCTCGGTCGACGACGGCAAGTCGACGCTGATCGGCCGGCTGCTGTCCGATACCAAGCAGATTTTCGAGGACCAGCTCGCCGCGTTGGAGAACGATTCTCGCAAGCACGGCACCACCGGCGACGACATCGACTTCGCGCTGCTCGTCGACGGGCTGGAGGCCGAGCGCGAGCAGGGCATCACAATCGACGTCGCCTACCGCTTCTTCGCCACCCCGAAGCGCAAGTTCATCGTCGCCGACACGCCCGGCCATGAGCAATACACGCGCAACATGGCGACGGGCGCTTCGACCGCCGACCTCGCCATCGTGCTGATCGATGCGCGCCAGGGCGTGCTGCGCCAGACCCGGCGCCATTCGATCATCGCCTCGCTGCTCGGCATCCGCCACATCGTCCTTGCCGTCAACAAGATCGACCTCGTCGGCTTCGACAAGACCGTGTTCGACCGGATCGTCGCCGACTACGGCGAATTCGCGCAAAGCCTGGGCTTCAACAGTATCGTGCCGATTCCGATGTCGGCGCGCTTCGGCGACAATGTCACCAGCCGCTCGGAGCGAACGCCCTGGTATTCCGGGCCGTCGCTTATCGAGCATCTGGAAACCGTGTCTGTCGACGAGGCGGCGATCGAATTGCCGTTCCGCTTCCCCGTCCAGTATGTGAACCGTCCCAATCTCGATTTTCGCGGCTTTGCCGGAACCATTGCATCCGGTTCCGTTTCCAAAGGCGACGAGGTCGTGGTCGCCAAGTCGGGCAGGGCCTCCCGGGTCAAGCGCATCGTCGCGCATGGCGGCGACCTTGAGCAGGCTGTTGCCGGCCAGGCCATCACGCTCGTCCTCGAGGACGAGGTCGAGGTTTCGCGCGGCAACATGCTGGTATCGCCGGCCGCACGTCCGCAGGTCGCCGACCAGTTCGCCGCCAATCTGGTCTGGTTCGACGAGCAGGCCCTGCTGCCCGGCCGGTCCTATATCCTGCGCACCGAAACCGATCAGGTGAGCGCGACCGTCACCGATCTGAAATACCGCGTCAACGTCAACGATTTCGCGCATGAAGCGGCGAAGTCCCTCGACCTCAACGAGGTCGGGGTGTGCAACCTGTCGACCCGGGCGCCGATCGCCTTCGATCCCTTCGCCGAGAACCGCACGACCGGCGCCTTCATCCTGATCGACCGCATCAGCAACGCCACCGTCGGCGCCGGGATGATCCTGCATTCGCTGCGCCGCGCCGAGAACATCCATTGGCAATCGCTCGACGTCGGCAAGCGCGGCCGCTCTGACCTCAAGAACCAGCGCCCGGCGGTGTTCTGGTTCACCGGTCTGTCCGGTTCCGGCAAGTCGACCATCGCAAATCTTTTCGAGAGGAAGCTGTTCGCGTCCGGCCGCCACACCTACATCCTCGACGGCGACAATGTCCGCCACGGCCTCAACCGCGATCTCGGCTTCACCGACGCGGATCGGGTCGAAAACATCCGCCGCGTCGCCGAAGTGGCCAAGCTGATGGCCGATGCGGGCCTGATCGTCATCGTCTCGTTCATCTCGCCCTTCAGCGCCGAGCGGCGCATGGCGCGCGAGCTGATGGGCGAGGGGGAATTCGTAGAGGTGTTCGTCGACACGCCGTTCGAGGAATGCGCCCGCCGCGACCCGAAGGGCCTTTACGCCCGCGCCTTGAGCGGCGAGATCAAGAACTTCACCGGCGTCGATTCTCCCTACGAGACGCCGGAGAACCCCGAGATCCACCTCGAGACTCTCGGCAGGACGCCCGAGGAGATGGCGGAAGCCCTGGAACACTGGCTGACGGAGCGCGACGTTGCCGAAGAGCAGTATGACGATGGCGGCGGCATCTGACGACGCGGCAATGCTTGGCGTGTTCGAGCGCCTCGCGCTCGATGCCGGCCGCGCGGTGATGCGCGTTTTCCACGAAGGCTGCGCCGTCGACAGCAAGTCCGACTCTTCGCCGGTGACGGAAGCCGATCGCGAAAGCGAAAAGATTATCCTGGCCGGCCTGCGCGCCGCTTATCCGGACATCCCTTGCGTCGCCGAGGAGGAGGTTGCGGCGGGTATTGCCACGCCCGACCTCGACTGTGCCTTCTTCCTC
>NZ_RZSV01000280.1:0-6452 GCF_004023205.1 Mesorhizobium sp. M1A.F.Ca.IN.020.03.2.1
CAGCAGACCGCCGCGCCGCGCCCGCGGGCGCGGCGCGGCGGTCTGCTGCTGGCCGCTGTCTCCGGTCAGCGCCGGGCGGCGAGGTGCTGCCAGCCTTATGTCGCGCTCGACCACGACATCAGTCGGGCCGCCGATCAGGATGAGGTGTTCGATATCGTCGCGCCGCACCAGCACCAGCCGGCGGTGGCTGTCGACAGCGGTGGCGTCCATGACGGCGAGCCGTGTCTTGCGATTCCGGCCTCCGGCAACGAAGGTGCCGAAAGTCAGGTTGCGGACTACCTTGATGACGAGCAGGACCACGACCAGCAGAACAAGGGCCGCGAACGTCCATAGAATTGCAGCGACGTAACCCGGCCCCGCTACGCTATCCAGCCACTGCAGCATCGGTGCACCCAATCGCCTTTGAAGTGACGCGACACTAGACCTTAGGGACTAGCCTCCGCAAGGCGACATCACCCATCGTGAACAGTTTGAAACATGAATCGTTGATTTTATCGGACATTTGCCGTCCGGGCCTTTTCCGCTACAGGAGAATGTGATTCAACCGGCCGTTCGCGGGTGTCGGGGCATCGGAATCACGAGCAGGGGGCACATGGCCAAGGAAACGCGCGGCGATTTCTATCCGGTACCGATCGTCGACCAAAACACGCGTCCGGGCGCCATCGCCAGGCTCATCATCTTCATCGTCGTTTTGACCGGCGCGGCGGTCGTTTTCGGGTTGTTCCGCGAGCGCCTCGGCGATCCGTTCCTGCTCGGCATGCTTGGCGTGCTCGCCATGATCGGCGTCGGCTTTCTGTTCGCGACGGCGATCGGCTTCGTGCAGATCGCCCCGCGTTCAACCGGCGACGAGCTGTCCAAAGCGTTCGTCGATTCAATGTCGCAAGGCCTCCTGGTCACCGACACCAAGGGTCGCGTAATCTACGCCAACCGGGCCTATGCCGAGATGACGGGGGCCGCTTCGGCGGCGGACCTCAAGACGGTCGAGGGGCTGCTTTCGGACGTCCCCGAGGCCTCGATGACCATCTACCGGCTGGCGTCCGGCCTGCGCGACGGCCAGGCGGGCGACGGTGAATTCCGCCTGGCCCAGTCGATCAAGCCTGGGGCCGAGCCGGGCGCGCGCTGGTACCGCGTCCGCGCGCGCGCCTTCAACGTGCCGGGCCAGCGGCTGCCGCTGCTTGCCTGGCAGATCGCAGACATTTCGCAGGAGCGGGCGGAACAGGAGCGTTTCTTCCTCGACCTGCAAAAGGCGATAGACCATCTCGACCACGCGCCCGCAGGCTTCTTCTCGGCCGACCAGGAAGGCCGCGTCACCTATATCAATGCGACGCTTGCCGAATGGCTGGGCATCGACCTTGCCAGCTTCACCCCGGGCGCGGTCACGCTGCCGGAGATCGTTGCCGGCGACGGCATGGCGCTCGTCCGCTCGGTCAAGGCTGATCCCGGCGCCACGCGCAACGCCGTCATCGACCTTGATCTGACGACAATGAGCGGCCAGGCACTGCCGGTCCGCTTCATGCACCGCGTTTCGGCGAGCCGCGAAGGAGTGAACGGGCCGACGCGCACCATCGTGCTCAACCGCACCCAGGGTGAGGACGCGTCCGCCGACCTGCGCGCCTCGGAGGTGCGCTTCACGCGTTTCTTCAACTCGACGCCGATGGCGATAGCCGGCGTCGATGCCGGCGGGCGCATCCTGCGCACCAATGCGCCGTTCCTGTCGCTGTTTTCGTCCGTCGTCGACCGGGACGCTGTCGACCGGCGTGTGCGTTTTGAGAGCGTGGTGCATGAACGCGACCGGCCGGCCTTCGCCGCCGCCTTCGAGAAGGCGCGGCAGCGGCAGGCCAATATCGAGCCGATCGACTCGTTGCTGCCCGGGCATGAGGAGCGCCACATCCGCTTCTACGTGAATGCCGTCGCCGACGGCGCCGGTGGCGAGGGTGCGGAGGAATCGGCCATCGTCTACGCCGTCGAGACTACCGAGCAGAAGGCGCTCGAGGGCCAGATGGCGCAGAGCCAGAAGATGCAGGCGGTCGGCCAGCTTGCCGGCGGCATCGCGCACGACTTCAACAACGTGCTCACCGCCATCATCATGGCGTCCGACCTCCTGCTCACCAACCACCGGCCGTCGGACCCGTCCTTCCCCGACATCATGAACATCAAGCAGAACGCCAACCGCGCGGCGTCGCTCGTCAGGCAATTGCTCGCCTTCTCGCGCAAGCAGACCTTGCGGCCGGAAGTTCTCAACCTGACCGATGTGCTTGCCGATCTGCGCATGCTGCTTGCCCGCCTGGTGGGCAACGATATCAGGCTGAAGATCGATCACGGGCGCGATCTGTGGCCGGTCAAGGTCGACATCGGCCAATTCGAGCAGGTGGTAGTCAATCTCGCCGTCAACGCGCGCGATGCGATGCCCACCGGCGGCGATCTTACCGTGCGCACCCGCAACGTCATGGCCGACGAGTGCAAATCGTTCCCGTATCGCGAGCTTATCCCGGCCGATTATGTGCTGGTCGAGGTCGAGGACACGGGCAGCGGCATCGCGCCGGAGGTGCTGAAGAAGATATTCGAGCCGTTCTTCACCACAAAGGAGGTCGGCAAGGGAACGGGCCTTGGCCTCTCGATGGTGTATGGCATCATCAAGCAGACCGGCGGCTTCATCTACTGCGATTCCGAAGTCGGCAAGGGCACGGTGTTCCGGATCTTCCTGCCGCGTCACGTGACGGAGGTGAAGAAGGCGAGCGAATCTGCCGACACTGCGGCGGCGGCAGCTCCAGCCAAGCCGGCCGACACGGCGAAGGACCTCTCAGGTTCGGCGACCGTGCTTCTGGTCGAGGACGAGGACGCCGTTCGCATGGGCGGCGTGAGGGCGCTGACTTCGCGCGGCTACACCGTTCACGAGGCTTCCTCCGGCGTCGAGGCGCTGGAGGTCTTCGAGGCACTCGGCGGCAAGGTCGACATCGTCGTGTCCGATGTGGTGATGCCGGAAATGGACGGGCCGACGCTGCTCGGCGAATTGCGCAAGCGCCAGCCGGACATAAAATTCGTCTTCGTTTCCGGCTATGCCGAGGACGCCTTTGCCAAAAACCTGCCGGCCGACGCGCATTTCGGCTTCCTGCCCAAACCATTCTCGCTCAAGCAACTGGCGACGATCGTCAAAGACGTGCTGGAATCTTAAAGCGCATCGACGCGCTTCAGATCATTGCTTGATGCAGGTCGTTTCCCCAAAAGCGCTGCGCCCTTTTAGGCGACATGTCTTAAACAGCTACCGCTTGCACATTGCAGCGAGCCTGCCATGATGGCGATCGGATGGGTCCTGTCATGGGGGTGATAGCGCGTGACGCCGCACATCGAGGCGGGCAGGGGAGATTATGCCGAAACGGTGCTGCTGCCGGGCGACCCCGAGCGCGCGCAGTGGATGGCGCAAACTTTTCTGGAGGCGCCGCGCTGCATCAATCTCCGTCGGGGCGCCCTCGGCTTCACTGGCCGTTTCCGCGGTAAGCCGGTCAGCATCCAGGCAACCGGCATCGGCGTCTCTTCTTTCCTGATCTATGCCCATGAGTTGCTGGACTATCATGGCGTGAAGACGCTGATCCGCACAGGAACATGCGGCGCATTGTCGGACGACGTTCCGCTGCGGGGCTTGGTCGTTTCAAGCGCCGTGCGCGCCGAGGGCCCGATCAGCGGGCAGGTGTTCGGACTTTACCAGCCGGCGGGCCCCGATGAGGCGCTCCATGCGCTGGCGCTGCAGCGGGCCGCCGATCTCGGCATTGCCTGCAGCGCCGGCCTGACCGTCTGCAGCGACATCTTCCATCATCCCGATGGCCGCGCCCGCTTCGACGAGCCCAGGGCGCTCGGCGCGCTGGCGGTCGACATGGAAACCAGCGCGCTCTACCGCATCTCGGCGCAGTTCGGCGCGCGCGCCCTATCGCTGCTGACCGTGGTCGACCACGTCGCCGCCGACGAGCAGACCGAGTATTCCGAACGCCAGGCGCTGTTCACCGACATGACCCGCCTGGCGCTGGAAGTCGCGGTCACTGCTTAGGCGGTTTCCGCTTCAACTGCCCCTCGGCTGTCGGCCGGCGACCCGCAGATAAAGCGGTAGGTTGTGCGCAGCATCGAAGCGAAGTTCCTTGTTCGATCAATGTTTCGTGCAGGTGGAGGCGGTAAAGGCGCCGTCCTGCTGCTTCATGATGATGTCGAAGGAGGGAGCGCCTGGATCGTCGAGCGTCGCCTGTGTCAGCGAGATCGAGTTGCCGCCGCTCGTATAGCCGCCGAGCGGGCCGAGCCAGCTGATCTCGCCATTGGCGTCCATCTGGTAGTTGTAGGTTCCCGACGTGCCGAAGGTCACTGGGCCGCTATAGACATTGCCCTTGATGGTGATGTCGCCGAGATTGATGAAGAGGCCGAGCAGATAGACCTCGCAATGATAGACGCCGTCCGGAAGCTTGCCTTCGGCGAAGTCCGCGCCGGCCTTGCCCACGGCCGACGCAAGAAGCAGCAAGCTCAGAAGAATGCGAATCGGGAAGGCCATGCGGTCGCTCATTTCGGCGGCGACCTTGCCCCATTTTGCCGCTGCCCCGCAACTGGCCGGCGAGTGCCGGCACGGAGACGAGATTAAGCATTGGGCATTTTATGATTTGGGCAAAATCTAGGCAGAGCTGCGCAACGTTTTCTCAAACCCAGGGTGCTTGATCGGCGTCGTTTTATTCGCTTCTCAAGCGCTAAACGTTTGTATTTATGACTATTTCTCCTGATCCCCGCATGCGTCCGCGTTTGGCACGTCGCTTGCAACCAAGTTTGATGAGATCGGATCGTCAACCATCACCGGTTGCCGAGCGGAAGGGTTGCCTTCGAGGGGAAGGCGCTCGACCGGAGCGCGGCGTATGACCGCGCCCGGTCGGGCATCGCATCGTGCCGCAGGGCAGGAAGATCTCTCCGCTGCTCACGGTCCTCGAAAATCTGAAGTCCCGCTTCGCGCCGCTTCAGCGCGGCGACCGCAACATTCCTTCGCATGTCTTCGAGGTGTTTGCGGTGCTGAGGCAGATGCCTTCGCGGCGCGGCGGCGACCTGTGCGGTGACCAGCGGCAACTCGCCACTCGGGCGGGCGCTGGTGATGCGGCCGAAGCTACGCACGCCGTCGCCGGTCTCGCGATGCAGAATAGATTCCTCGTGCGGACGCCTAGATCATTGCTGATTATGCACCGTTGATGACGCTTGCTAGTAACGGAATGGATCCTTGGGTCTTCGCTTCGGTTCGCGTCGTTACGCGGAAGGATGACGAAGTGTTCGACGGCTCTGGTGTGGCCAATAGCGCATGCTAGTCTTTGCATGGCCTTGGTGAGTCGCGCTCTTTCCGTATCAGTCGAGATGAAGGGGGATGGCGCGGGCTCCGCCCGCAAGGTCCGCGCAAGCAAGCTCGCCTAGCTTTCCCCGCAGTGATTGTCGGTCGATGCGTCCAACAAAAGCTTGCCAGGGGAAGGCGATGGAACGTTTTGTCGAGGACTATCAGAAGCGGCGGCTGACCGAGCGCGTCGATATCATGACGGCGATCAACATCCTGATGTCGCAGGGCTACGACGAGGATGATCTGCTCGGCGAAATAACCAAGGTTTTTTACGTCGACCTCGACGCCTATAACGAAGTAATCGGGCACCATTGACGGCCTGAGCCGCAAGACTTTAACCGTTCCGGACGGAAACCGCACTTTTCCTGAGATTGCCCTGAGGTTCCAAGCGCAGCGGCGGGTGTCGAGCACGCGGTTGCGGCCGTCGCGCTTGGTCGCGAAAAGCGCCGTGTCGACCGCGCTGAGCACCTTGTCGAAGCTCATGCGTTTCCCGCTGCCGAAGGTGAAGCCGGCACTCACCGTGCATCTCATCCGACCCGTGTCGGTTTCGAAGGTTCGGACCGCGAACGCGGTTCTGATCCGTTCGGCCGCCGCCTCGACCATCTCCGGCAAGGTGCGCTTCAGCACCAGCGCGAACTCCTCGCCGCCCATGCGGCGGCCACATCGTTCGGGCGAAGATTCCTGACAACTCTTCTGCGACGCCCTTCACAGCGGTGAAGACTCCGACATTCCGTAAGGTCAGAGGACGAACACCGACAACAGCAGTATGATGCCGACTGCCATCATCACCAGACCTGGCCAATTCTGAGACAGGCCGAGGAAACGGAGTCCGCGTCGCCGCGGCTCCAGTGTGGGGCCTGGTGTTGCCAGGTTCGGCGCCGGACGGTCCGGCGCTGTAGATGCCGGGTCACTCAGGCGTCCGCGCCTCAAAGTGGCGCCTGCCATGTAGACGACGCCTGCGATGGTAAGCAACGCACCGAGGATGACGGCCATCTTCCCTCGCTCCTTTCCGACGCTGCGGGATGTGGCGAGCGTTTCGCGAGGTCGCCGTACCGATCTTTCGGCGAGATAACCCTCCGCCGACCTTGCGATCGGCTGGGACAGAACGGTC
>NZ_RZSV01000281.1:0-6447 GCF_004023205.1 Mesorhizobium sp. M1A.F.Ca.IN.020.03.2.1
CCCGAAGGGAGAAGGCAATGTGATCGCCTTCAACGGCTCCGGCCGCGCGCCCCAGGCCGCTACGGTCGACTGGTATCTGGAGAGAGGTTTCAGCGAGCTGCCGAAGCAGGGCGCGCACGCGGTCACCATTCCCGGCGCCGTCGACGCCTGGTGTCGGCTGTTGGAAGACCATGGCCGAAAGGGCATAGCCGAAGCGCTCGCTCCCGCCATCCATTACGCCGAACAAGGCTACGTCGTACACGACCGCGTCGCCTTCGACTGGGAGGATCCGGAAACCGACCTGTCGGCCGACGAAGTGGCGGCGCGCATTTTCCTCCCGGGCGGCAAGCCGCCAAAGCCCGGTGATGTGCATCGCCAGCCGGAACTGGCGGAAACGCTGCGCATCATCGCTAAGCGCGGCCGCGCCGGTTTCTACGAAGGCGCTGTTGCGGAAGACATCGTCGGTCGGCTTCGCCAACTCGGCGGCCTTCATACGCTGGACGATTTCGCCGCGACGAAGGGCGACTACAAGACGCCGGTCAGCACCTCCTATCGCGGTCATGACATCCACCAGATGCCGCCGAACAATCAGGGCCTGACCGCGCTATTGATGCTGAACGTGCTCTCAGGCTTCGATCTCGGCGCGCTTGAACCGAATGGCGCAGAGCGCCTGCATCTGGAGATCGAGGCCGGCCGGCTGGCCTATCGCGACCGCGACAACCTGCTCGCGGATCAGGATCACGTTGCGGTGCCGGTGAAGGAACTCCTCTCCATCGCCTATGCCGACCGGCTGCGCGCCGAGATCGACCGGGAACGCGCCATGACGCATTTGCCGCGCGTCGATTTGCCGGGCAGCGACACGGTCTACATCACCGTCGTCGACCGCGACCGGAACGCGGTGAGCTTCATCAACTCGACCTATTATTCCTTCGGCAGCGGCGTCGTCGGTGCGAAGACCGGCGTCGTGCTGCAGAACCGCGGCACTTCGTTCCGGCTCGATCCGAAGCATCCGAACGCAATAGCGCCGGGCAAGCGGCCGATGCACACGATCATGCCGGGCATGATGGTGAGGGACGGCCGTGCCGTGATGCCCTTCGGCGTCATGGGCGGCGGCTATCAGCCCTTCGGCCATGTCCATCTTTTGACCAACATGATCGACTTCGGCATGGATCCGCAGCAGGCCTTGGATGCGCCGCGCGTCTTTTACAATCACGACGTCGTGGAAGCCGAGCGAAGCGTGCGTCCCGATACGGTCGAAGGCCTGCGCCGCCGCGGCCATCGTGTTGTCGAGCCAGACCATCCGCTCGGCGGCGGGCAGGCGGTGCTCATCGATTGGGAAAAAGGCACGCTGACCGGCGCCTCCGATCCGCGCAAGGACGGCTTGGCGCTCGGATACTGAGCAGCCCTTTGCTGGACATCGGCCGATCGTTCGAAACATAGTCTGGAACCATGACAACAAGCGAAAAACCCTTTGATCTTGCTCATCGCCTCGCGCCCGGCGCCGAAGATGCGCCAGCCATCGCCGCGCCCGACCGGACAGTCCTCTCGCATGGGGGGCTGCGCCGTCTGATCCAAGAGACCGTGAGCCGGCTCAACACGCTCGGCATCGGCCGTGGCGACCGCGTTGCCATCGTGCTGCCGAACGGCCCGGAGATGGCAACGGCCTTCATCGCGGTCGCCGCAGCCGCGTCCACAGCGCCGCTCAATCCAGCCTACCGGGACGACGAGCTCGATTTCTATCTGAGCGACATCGGCGTCAAGGCGATCCTTGTCGGCAAGGACGAGCAAGGACCGTCGGTCGAAGTTGCCGAACGCCTCGGCATTGCGGTGCTGCGGCTGGCGGTGCCTGAAGGCGCGCCGGCCGGCATCTTTACCATCGAGGGCGGCCCGGTCAGGCCGCCGGTTGCCTCCGGCTTGGCCGAAGACAGCGACACCGCTCTCCTTCTGCATACCTCCGGCACTACATCGCGGCCGAAGCTGGTGCCGCTCAGCCACGCCAACCTCGCCGCCTCGGCCGCGCATATCGGCGCCACGCTGGGCCTGGGCTCGGCCGACCGCTGCCTCAACATCATGCCGCTGTTTCACATCCACGGGCTGATCGCGGCGGTGCTGTCCTCGCTCGCCGCCGGCGCCAGCGTCTTCTGCACGCCGGGCTTCAACGCGCTGCGCTTTTTCCAATGGCTCTCCGAAGCGAAGCCAACCTGGTATACGGCGGTGCCGACGATGCACCAGGCGATCCTGCCGCGCGCCGCGCGCAATCCCGAGCAACTGGCCGAAGCGAAGCTGCGTTTCATCCGCTCGTCGTCGGCCTCACTCCCGGCGCAGGTCATGGCAGAGCTGGAGGCGACTTTCGGCTGTCCGGTGATCGAGGCCTACGGCATGACCGAGGCTGCGCACCAGATGGCGTCCAACCGGCTGCCACCCGGACTGCGCAAGCCGGGCAGCGTCGGCGCCTCGGCCGGACCGGAAGTGGCCGTCATGGCGCCGGATGGAAGGCTGCTCGAGCCCGGCGAGATCGGCGAGATCGTCATTCGCGGCCCGAACGTCACCGCCGGCTACGAGAAGAATCCGGACGCCAACGCCAGCGCCTTCGCGCATGGCTGGTTCCACACCGGCGACCAGGGCGTGCTGGACGAGGACAATTATCTGCGCGTTACCGGCCGGCTGAAGGAGATCATCAATCGCGGCGGCGAAAAGATCTCTCCGCTCGAGGTCGATGGCGTGCTGATGGATCATCCGGCGGTGGCGCAGGTCGTCACCTTCGCCATGCCGCATGACAAGCTCGGCGAGGAAGTGGCTGCCGCTGTCGTGCTGCGGGAAGGCCAGAGCGCCAGCGAGGCCGACATTCGCGGCTTTGCCGCGACTCGGCTCGCCGATTTCAAGGTGCCGCGCAAGGTGGTGATCCTGGACGAGATCCCGAAGGGCGCCACCGGCAAATTGCAGCGCATAGGCCTCGCGGCAAAACTCGGTTTGAGCTGATGCGCATTACAGTCTTCGGCGCCGGCGCCATCGGCGGCTACCTCGCCGCCAAGCTGGCGATTGCCGGCCGCGTCGATCTGTCGATCGTCGCGCGCGGCGCGCATCTCGAAGCGATCCAGGCCGATGGCCTACGCCTGATCGAGGACGGCAAGGAGACGATCGCCCGGGTGAGAGCAGCGGCCACGGCCGAAGAACTCGGTATTCAGGATTACGTGGTGCTGGCGCTGAAAGCGCATTCTCTGGCGCCGGCGCTGGGCGAGATTGCACCGCTGCTGGGCGAGGGGACAGCCGTCGTCACCATGCAGAACGGCGTGCCCTGGTGGTACTTCTACAAGGCCGGCGGCGCGCTCGAAGGCACGCGGCTTGATGCGGTCGATTCCGGCGGAAAGATCTGGGAGACCATCGGGCCTGAGCGCATCATCGGCTCCGTCGTCTATCCGGCCGTCGAGGTCGATGCGCCCGGGCGGATCCGCCATGTCGAGGGCACGCGCTTTTCGCTCGGCGAGCCTTCGGGCGAAAAGAGCGAGCGGGCGAGTGTGCTGGCGCGCGAGATGGTCAAGGCCGGGCTGCAGGCGCCGGTCCGCGAGGACATACGTTCGGAAATCTGGGTGAAGCTTTGGGGCAATCTTTCGTTCAACCCGATCTCGGCGCTGACCGGCAGCACGCTTGCGGCGATCGTCGCCGATGAAGGCACGCGGGCCGTCGCCCGCGCCATGATGCTGGAGGCGCAGGCGATTGGCGAGCGCCTCGGCGTGCGCTTCCTGATCCCCGTCGACCGGCGCATCAAGGGGGCCGGCGACGTCGGCGGGCACAAGACCTCGATGTTGCAGGACCTCGAACGCGGCCGCCCGATGGAGGTCGACGCGCTGGTAACGGCAGTGCAGGAGCTTGGCCGCCTGACCGGCCAGCCGACGCCCGCCATCGACACCGTGCTGGCGCTGGTGCGCCGGCTGGCGATCCAGCGCGGCTGCTGTTAGCAGACCGGCATTCGATCCTGACACGATTTGTCAGCTACCGACGCTTCGGCGATGGCAGGTCACGAGGGAGCTCCCTATCTCGGGTCTGTCCAAACCGGGAGGAAATCATGACCAGTGCCGAAGTCGCCAAGCATTTCACCGAACTCCTCAAGCAGGGCGACAACCGCGGCGCTGCCGCGAAATACAATGCCGATAACATCGTCAGCTACGAGGCGATGGAAGGGCCCATGGCCGTTTGCAGCGGCAGGGACGCCGTAAAGCAGAAGGGCGAATGGTGGGAAGCGAACCATGAGGTTCACGGCGGCTCGATCGAGGGCCCCTACGTCAATGGCGACCAGTTCGCCTTGCGCTTCACCTTTGACGTGACGCCCAAATCTACCGCCGAACGCGTCAAAATGGATGAGGTTGGCCTCTATACGGTCAAGAACGGCAAGATCAGCGAAGAGCGCTTCTACTATTGAAGCCGATCGGCGTCTGGCATTCCGAATCTTCGTTGCAGGATCTGAAAATCAGACATGGCGGCCAAGATGATATTCCGGCCGCCATGGAGAGCGCCAAATCGTCTTCACGTAGTCACGCTGGCAAAGCGGGCAAGGCAAGCCTAGGATTCGGCCAGATTCGCAATCCATCCGCCCGAGGTCCGAATTGACGATCACCATGTACGGCATCACCACCTGCGACACGATCAAGAAGGCGCGCGTCTGGCTGGAGAGCCGCGACCTTCCCTACCGCTTCCATGACTATCGCGCCGAAGGGATCGAGGCGGAAAGGCTGAATGGCTGGGTCGATAAGGTCGGCTGGGAGAGACTGCTCAACAAGGGCAGCACGACTTTTCGCGAACTGCCGGAGAAGGATAAGGAAGCGCTCGACGAGAAGAAAGCGAAGAAGCTGATGCTCGCCAAGCCCACTATCATCAAGCGGCCCGTGCTGGAGGTGGGTGGCCGCATCTTGGTTGGTTTCAAGCCGGATGTTTATGAAGAGGCGGTGAAGTAGGATTCGGCAGGCGCGGCACACTATCCCTCGTCATCCTAGGGCGAGCAACGAGCGAAGCGACGCGCGCAGACCCTAGGATTCCATGCCGCGACGCTAAAGCGTTGTGGCGGTTTAAGAGTTCTGCTCCTTTGCGTCCTTCGGTGACAGTCACGGCATGGATCCTCGGGTCAAGCCCGAGGATGACGACGAGAGAGAGGTTACTCCCTCCGCAAATACCCCATCAACGCCACCGCATTGTTATGCGCCTCGTCATGCGCGCCGAAGAGCAGCGTCACCTTGCCGTGGCGCAGCAGTTCTCGCAGCTGCGCCACAGCCTCCTCGTTGCCGTCCAGCTCGGCGCAGTACCGCTTCTGGAACTCCGGCCATCGTTCGAAATCATGCCCGAACCATTTGCGCAGTTCGGTGCTCGGCGCGATCTTCTTCAGCCAAAGGTCCAGCGCGGCGTCCTTCTTGGAGACGCCGCGCGGCCAGACGCGGTCTACCAGCACACGCTGGCCATCGCTCCTCTCCGGCGCTTCGTAGACGCGCTTTACCGCCACGTCCAAGGCTGTCTCCGCGTCGGGTCTCTCAGGCCCACTCGCCCTTGCGCATCACCGGCACGCGGCTGCCGTCCTTGCCGACGCCGTCGATGTCGATCTTGTCCGAGCCGATCATCCAGTCGATGTGGATGAAACTCTTGTTGCCGCCGCGCTCGGCAATTTCGTCCTGGCTGAGCGAGGCGCCGTTGACGAAGCACTTCGAATAGCACTGTCCGAGCGCGATGTGGCAGGCGGCGTTCTCGTCGAACAGCGTGTTGAAGAACAGCAGGCCGCTCTTCGAGATCGGCGAGGAATGCGGCACCAGCGCCACTTCGCCGAGCCGGCGCGCGCCCTCGTCGGTGTCCAGCACCTTCTTCAGAACCTCCTCGCCCTTCGAGGCCTTGGCCTCGACGATCCGACCGCCCTCGAAGCGCACCGAGATCTCGTCGATCAGCGTGCCCTGGTAGGAGAGCGGCTTGGTCGAGGAGACATGGCCTTCGACGCGCCTCGCATGCGGCGTGGTGAAGACTTCCTCGGTCGGGATGTTCGGATTGCAGGTGATGCCGTTCTTCGCCGTCGAAGCGCCGCCCATCCATTCATGACCTTCCGCCAGGCCGACGGTGAGGTCGGTGCCCGGTCCGGTGAAATGCAGCGCGTGGAAATTGTGCTCGTTCAGCCATTTCGTGCGCTCGGCCAAGGCCGCGTTGTGCGCCTTCCAGTTGCCGATCGGATCCTCGACATCGACGCGCGAGGCCGAGAAGATCGCGTCGGCGAGCCTCACCACCGCGACATCGTCGGGCTCGCCCGGGAACACTTGGCGAGCCCAGGCAACATCCGGATATGCCACGATGTTCCAGTTGATGTCGAAACCGGTGATCTTTTCGAGCGCCGGCTGGTACGCCATCGAATTCGCCTTGTTGGCCCGCGCCACCTTGGCCGGGTCCTGCGCCGACAGCAGAGACGGATCCTCGCCGCGCACCGCAAGCCGCGCCGCATTGTTG
>NZ_RZSV01000282.1:0-6409 GCF_004023205.1 Mesorhizobium sp. M1A.F.Ca.IN.020.03.2.1
CGCCGACCTGAAGAAAGTGTTCGAGGCAGCAAAACTGCGCCGGACCAATGGCCGCCAGACGCTGCTCTTCGTCGACGAGATCCATCGCTTCAATCGTGCCCAGCAGGATGGTTTTTTGCCGGTCATGGAAGACGGCACGGTGGTGCTGGTCGGCGCCACGACGGAGAACCCATCCTTCGAGCTGAACGCGGCGCTTCTGTCCCGCGCGCGGGTGCTCGTCTTCCGCTCGCTGGACGAGGAGAGCATCGCCAAGCTGCTGGAGCGGGCCGAGGCGACCGAGGGCAGGGCGCTGCCGCTCGACGACGAGGCGCGGGCCATGCTGATCCGCATGAGCGATGGCGACGGTCGTGCCTCGCTGACGCTCGCCGAGGAGGTCTGGCGCGCCGCCAAGCCGGGCGAGGTGTTTGGGCCCGAAGGCCTGCAGCGCGTCATCCAGCGTCGCGCGCCGATCTACGACAAGGGCCAGGACGGCCATTACAACCTGATCTCGGCGCTGCATAAATCGGTGCGCGGCTCGGATCCGGACGCTGCGCTGTATTACCTCGCCCGCATGTTCGATGCCGGTGAGGATCCGCTCTATCTCGGCCGCCGGCTGGTGCGCATGGCGGTGGAAGATATCGGGCTTGCCGATCCGCAGGCCCTGGTCGTCGCCAATGCCGCAAAGGACGCCTACGATTATCTCGGCTCGCCCGAGGGCGAACTCGCCTTCGCCGAGGCCACCGTCTACCTCGCCACCGCGCCCAAGTCGAATGCCGTCTACACCGCCTTCAAGGCGGCGACACAAGCGGCCAAGGAATTCGGCTCGCTGCTGCCGCCCAAGCACATCCTCAACGCGCCGACCAAGCTGATGAAGGAAGAGGATTACGGCGCCGGCTACCGCTACGACCACGACGAGCCGGATGCCTTTTCCGGCCAGGACTATTTCCCGGAAAAGATGGGCCGCCGCACTTTCTACGATCCGCCCGAGCGCGGCTTCGAGCGCGAGGTCAAGAAGCGGTTGGAATACTGGGCAAAGCTGCGCAAAGAGCGGGAATAGCCGCTTCCGCGACTCGGCGGGCCCTTGGCGGCGAAGCTTCGTCGGCATGACAGCAAAGTCGAGATGCTGGCGCGATCGTGAGCGGGCAAACCTGTTCCAGATTGTGCCGCGTCATGAAAAATCCTATGAAGGCGCACGGCTGGCGGGGGTCGCCGTGATTTGGCTCATGCGAACAGGATCGCGCTCCCAAGCGAAAGACTATGACAAAGCAAACCCGTAAGACTCTTCGTCAGGCTGCTATCGCAGTCCCGCTTCTCGCGCTTGGCTTTTATTTTATCCCGATCCTGACCACGATCTGGATCGTCTGCGGCCTGATCGACGTGATGCGCAATGCAAACAAGGATCTGTCGTTGTTCCGCGGCTATTTCCTCGGCAACGGCATCTTCACCTGGCTGCTGTCGCCGTTCAACCTTTTGGTCGACCTGCTTTGCTATCGGAACCCGGGCGTATGGAAGCTGGAGCAGTTCCCTGCAGACTATCAGCGCGAGGTCAACGAGGTTCTCGACGTCTTCAAAGCTCGCAAGAACGAGATCATCGCCGATATCGACGCCAATTTCGGCACCGGTCGGCGCGGCATGTATGTCTATCAGTGGTATGGCAAGCACAAGATCGACAACGTCGCGGAATTCAACAAGGACTTCAAATACATCAAGACCATCGCCGTCTCAGTCTTCAGAGGCAAGGAATCGACTTCCTGGCATTTCGGGCCGCTGCGGCTCAGCCTGCGCATCCTCTACAACCTGTTGCCGGTCAAGGCTGAGATTTTCGTCGAGTGCAACGGCGCCAGGAACTACTGGCACGACAACCCGCTTTACATTTTCGACGACACGCTGCTGCACCGTTCAGTGAACGAATATGACGGACGCCGCTACTGCGTGTTCATGGATATCATCCGTCCATCGCCATTCCCCGGCCTGATCGCCAACCTTCTCGCCATCGTCTCGGTCAGCGTCGAGCGCGTCAATTCCATGTTCTACAAGAACTGGAAGATGATCGGCTCGTCCAAGGCCAAGAAGGCGGCCGCAAACTGAGGCGTCCGCGCCCGCGGCTGCGCAACGCTCTTTGGCGCGATCTTTGTCCGTTGTTGGGTCTTTGGCTCGCAACCTCTCTGCCTTAGTGCTATGGCGCCGCTTTCAACCGGAAAAGCGTAACCATGGCAGGTGTCGAACAAATCACGGTGGAGGCTGGCGAAGCGGGCATGCGGCTCGACCGCTGGTTCAAGGTCCATTATCCGGGCCTCGGCTTCGGTCACCTGCAAAAGCTCTTGCGCTCGGGCCAGGTCCGCGTTGATGGCGGCCGCGTGAAGGCCGACACGCGCGTCGAGCCCGGGCAGACCGTGCGCATTCCGCCGCTCGAAGTCGACAAGAAGGGCGACGCCCCGCTCACCGGCCATTCGATCCGCAACCAGGGCGATGCCGATGTGCTGGCCAAGATGCTGCTGCACGAGGACCCGAAGGTCTTCGTCTTCAACAAGCCTGCCGGGCTTGCCGTGCAGGGCGGCTCCGGCGTCACGCGCAATGTCGACGACATGCTCGAGGCCTGGCGCAACCAGAAGGGCGAGAAGCCGCGCCTCGTCCATCGCCTCGACCGCGACACTTCCGGCGTGCTGGTCGTTGCCCGCACCCGCCTTGCCGCGATGAAGCTGTCGGAAGCGTTCCGGGCGCGCGAGACGAAGAAAACCTATTGGGCCTTGGTCAAGGGCGTGCCGCCGAAGCGCGAGGACAAGATCTCGACCTGGCTGGTCAAGGAGGCGACGCCGGACGGCGACCGCGTGCGCATCGCCAAGCATGGCGAGAAGGGCGCCGACCATGCCGTTTCCTATTACCGCGTCGTCGAGCAGGCGGCGCAGTCGCTGTCCTGGCTGGAAATGGAACCTTATACCGGCCGCACCCACCAGCTTCGCGTCCATGCCGCCCATATCGGCTGCCCGATCATCGGCGATCCCAAATATTTCGAGGCCGACACCAATTGGGAGTTTCCCGGCGGCATCCAGAACCGCCTTCATCTTCTCGCGCGCCGCATCGTTATCCCGCATCCAGACCAGGGCGTCATCGATGTTACCGCGCCGATGCCGCCGCATATGCGCCAAAGCTGGAACTTGCTCGGCTTCGATGAGCAGAGCGCGGAGGACGACAATTGAGCGGTGCTGCCGATACATTCGGCCGACGCGACGCGGTCGACATGACCGCGGCCGCCATGATGGTCGGGCTGACATTGTCCTGGGGCCTGAACTACGTCGCCGCCAAGGTCTCCTATGCCGGCTACGATCCGGTCTTCGTATCGATCGCGCGCTCGATCATCGGCGGGCTGTGCGTTCTCGGCTGGTGCCGGTTGCGCGGCATCAAGCTGTTTGAAGCGGATGGGACGCTCAGCGCCGGTATTGTCGTCGGCGTGCTCTTCGGCGTCGAGTTCCTGTTTCTCTATATCGGGCTGGAATACACGACCGTCGCTCGCAACACGCTCCTGGTCAACACCATGCCGTTCTGGGTCCTGATCGGCGGCCATTTTTTACTCGGCGAGCGCATCAACGCGCGCAAGCTTGGGGGCCTCGTGCTTGCCTTCTGCGGCCTTTTGGCCGTGTTCTCAGACGGCATCTTCGCCGGCAATGACGCGACGCTGACGGGCGATCTGCTCAGTCTTGGCTCGGGCATCCTGTGGGCGTTGACCAGCATCGTCATCAAGCGATCGAAGCTGGTCGAAACCAGCGCCGAGAAGCTTCTGCTCTATCAACTCGCGGGCGCCGCCGTCGTCGGTGCCCTTGTGATGCCGTTCGCCGGCCCGCCGATCCGCGAAATCGCTGCATTGCCGACACTGGCATTGATGTTCCAGTCTTTCTATATCGTCGCTTTCACCTATGTTTTGTGGTTCTGGCTGCTCACGCGCTATCCGGCGGCAGGCCTGTCCAGCTTCGCCTTCCTGTCGCCGGTGTTCGGTGTTCTGTGCGGCGCCGTGCTTTTGGGCGAGCCGCTGACGATCAGGATCTTCCTGGCACTGGGCCTGATCGCGGCCGGGCTGATCATCGTCAATCGGCCGTCGCGCAAGCAGGTCCCAGCGTAAGGAGTTCGAGATGCGCGACATCCTCAACGACCTCGAAGCGGGAAAGCAGCTTTCAGATCCCGATCCGGTGCGCCGCGCCCAGATCCAGATGAAGACGCCGCTGCCGAAGCGCTTCTACAAGGCGGTTTCGGTAGTGCCGGTCGAAGGCGGTTTTGCCGTCCATCTGGACGGCAGGCCGGTCCGCACGCCGGGAAAGGCGCTGCTGGTGTTGCCGACTGAAGGAGCCGCGACGCTGGTTGCTGACGAATTTTCCGCCCAGCGCGAGATCATCGACCCTGTGACCATGCCGGTGATGCGCCTTGCCAACACGGCACTCGACGGTGTGGCCAGCGACCCGCAAGCGGTGCTGGAGGATGTCCTGCGCTTCGCTTCGTCGGACCTGCTTTGCTACCGAGCCGATGGCCCGCAGGGGCTGGTAGACCGTCAGAACAGGCTCTGGGATCCGGTTCTCGATTGGGCAAGAAGCAACCTCGGCGTGCGCTTCAACCTCGCCGAAGGTGTCATCCATGTCGAGCAGCCGCGCGAGACGATCGCCGTCCTTGGCGCTCATCTTGCCCAGCGCGCCGAGCCGCTGCGTCTGGCCGCGATCCACGTCATGACCTCGCTGACCGGCTCAGCGCTGCTGGCGCTTGCCGTCGACTTCGGCGAGCTCGACGGCGAGGAGGCCTGGGCCGCCGGCCATGTCGACGAAGACTGGCAGATCGAGCACTGGGGCCAGGATGCCGAAGCCGTCGCGCGCCGCTCCGCCCGCAAGCGCGACATGATGGCGGCAGTCAGCCTGCTTGAGGCGCTCAAAGCCTGAGCTCCGCTTCGCATTGCATCTAATACCAAAGTCATAATCCCATCGTCGCGGTGCCTTTCCGGGGCGCTTTCTGCCATTTTTTCCTTCGTTGGCCGCGTTTTTGAGTCCGAGGAATTGCGGACGGTGGCGCGCAGCCATCGAGGACAGACGGGATCCACGGGAGGATATATCAATGGCAATGGCATCGACCGCCGGCGGAAAAAGCCGCGGCATGACGCGGGAGGAAAAGAAGGTCATCTTCGCCTCCTCGCTCGGTACCGTTTTCGAATGGTACGATTTCTATCTTTACGGTTCGCTGGCCGCCTTCATCGGCGCGACCTTCTTCAGCCCGACCATCCCCGAGGCGACGCGCAACATCTTCGCGCTGCTGGCTTTCGCCGCCGGCTTCCTCGTCCGTCCCTTCGGCGCGCTTGTGTTCGGCCGCATCGGCGACCTCGTCGGCCGCAAATACACCTTCCTCGTCACCATGACGATCATGGGCCTGTCGACCTTCCTGGTCGGCCTGCTGCCCGGCTATGCCAGCTGGGGCATCGCGGCACCGGTGATCCTGATCGGGCTTCGCATGCTGCAGGGGCTGGCGCTTGGCGGCGAATATGGCGGTGCCGCAACCTATGTCGCCGAGCACGCGCCGGACGATCGCCGCGGCTTCTACACCTCCTGGATCCAGACGACGGCAACGCTCGGCCTATTCCTGTCGCTGATCGTCATCCTCATCGTCCAGGGTTCGCTCAGCAAGGAAACCTACGCTGCCTGGGGCTGGCGCATTCCCTTCATCGTCTCCTTCCTGCTGCTTGCCATCTCGATCTGGATCCGGCTGTCGCTTTCGGAGTCGCCGACCTTCCAGCGCATGAAAGAGGAGGGCAAGGGCTCCAAGGCGCCGCTGTCAGAAGCCTTCGGCCAGTGGAAGAACGCCAAGATCGCACTTCTGGCGCTGCTCGGCCTCACCGCAGGCCAGGCCGTGATCTGGTACAACGGCCAGTTCTACGCGCTGTTCTTCTTGCAGAACGTGCTGAAGGTCGACGCGTGGTCGGTCAACGTCATGATCGCGATCGCGCTTGCCGTCGGCTCGATCTTCTTCGTCGTGTTCGGCTGGCTGTCCGACAAGATCGGCCGCAAGCCGATCATCATGGCCGGCCTTGCTTTGGGAATCGTCTGCACCTTCCCGCTGTTCAAGGCGCTGACCTGGGCCGCCAATCCGGCGCTGGCCACCGCACAGCAGAACACGCGCGCGACGGTGACCGCGGCACCCGGCGACTGCAGGTTCCAGTTCAATCCGGTCGGCACGGCGAAGTTCACGACATCCTGCGATATCGCGACCTCGTTCCTGACCAAGAACTCGGTGCCTTACGACGTCGTTTCGACCGCGGCACCCGGCACGGCCGCCACGGTCAAGATCGGCAACGAGACGGTGCAGTCCTATGACGCCGTCGCCGCCGGCGATCAGGCCAAGGCCAAGGAGGCCGCCTTCCAAAAGGCCGTCAACATGTCCCTGCAGGATGGCGGCTATCCGCTGA
>NZ_RZSV01000283.1:0-6401 GCF_004023205.1 Mesorhizobium sp. M1A.F.Ca.IN.020.03.2.1
CCGCCGCAACGCGTCGCGCGCTTTGAGTACCAGATTGTCGCCATCGATTGGCACGCCGGCGGCGAAGGGACCAGACGCCGAGAACGCATCGTCTTGCGCCAGCTCGATCTCGAGCCGGTCGCCGAAGCGCGTGAACACGGCAAGGCTGTCGAGTAGGTGATAACCGTCGGCGCGCCGTCCGGTGACGTGCAGCGCGAGGTTGATCTTGGCAGGCGCAAGCCATGTCCGGGACTTGGCCTCGGCCTCCAGAATGTCGGCTGCTGGCGAGATGGTGTTCAGTCCTTAGCCAGACGGTACTCGCCGGTCTTCGGATCCTTGACCAGCGTTCCCATCGTGCCGTTGGCCGCCTGCTTCTCGGTGCGCCGGATCTTGGCCGTCACGCGCTCGGCCTCGCGTACGAAAGCGCGATAACCGAAATAGGCGGCGGCGCCGACGACAACGAAGAAAATGATCTGCGGCATCTCACAACTCCTCCCGCGTTTCTCGCGGCAAGGCCGGCCGGATGGGTCGGTCAAGCGGCCATGCTAGACGCAATCATGGCTTTTTCAAAGCCCGAAGCGCGCCCACAGCGCGCGCTCTTCCGCCGCATCGATGACGCCGCTGGCCGCGGCCGCGGCGATGTCCGGCGCCGAAAAACGCGATCCGAACAAGCCGAAACGGCCGAAAAGCCCGCGCGGCGCGGTGATCAGCCTGAGCTGCGTCTTTTCGCCGAAACGGGTCTTGAGCACGCTGCGCATGTCGCCCAGCGCATCGACGAGGCCGAGCTCGAGACCCTTTTTGGCGGTCCAGAACAGTCCGGTGAACAGATCCGGGTCGTCCTTGAGCTTGGTGCCGCGCCGTTCCTTGACGAGATCGATGAAGGTCTCGTGCACTTCGAGCTGCAAGGCTTTCAGCCGCTCGACGTCTTCCCTCTTTTCCGGCTTGAAGGGGTCGAGCACGGCCTTGTTCTGGCCCGCGGTGTGGACGCGCCGCTCGATGCCGATCTTCTTCATCAGCTCCGGGAAGCCGAAGGAGGCGGAGACGACGCCGATCGAGCCAACGATCGAGGAAGGGTCGGCGAAGATCTCGTCGCCGGCGATTGCGATCATGTAGCCGCCGGAGGCCGCCACATCCTCGATGAAGACGAGCACTCGTCTGTCCTTCTCTGCCGCCAAGTCGCGGATGCGCTTGAAGATCAGCCGCGACTGCACCGGCGAGCCGCCCGGCGAGTTGATCGAAATCGCAATCGCCGGCGCGTCGAAGCCGAACGCCTTCTCGATGAGCCCGGCCGTCGAGGCGAGCGACAGGCTTGGCCGGAACTGGCCGCCGCCGGGCATGATCGTGCCATGCAGCCGGATGACCGGAATGGTGACGACTGTCGAGCGCCAGGATTTCGGCAGCAGGCGGTTGAAGAAGCGTTTCACGAAAGCTTGTCTCCACAAGAGATGCTAGAGCAAGGTCAGACCTCATCCTTGCTCCCGGGCATGTAGGAATTCGCCGCGCAACGGCAATGCCGCATCGCCGGCCTCTGATCAATCGCCGAACAGCGACGCCAGCCCGTTGTTGATCATTTCGGTCCGCTCCGTCGGCTCGTTGCCGGATGCGCCGTGCAAGGTGAGCGGAGGCCGGATCGACAGTTTTCCGCGCGCGCCGAGCACCGCCCTGACGACGATGCGGATCGCCGCCGCGTCTGGGCGCGGGTGCACGCAGAGCATCTCGGCATCGCCGAAGCGGCCTTCCATCGCATCCAGGATGGCGACAAGCTGCTCCGGCCGCGCAATCGCCGCCAGTCCGCCGCGCGGCTTGACGACGGCGGCCGCACTTCTGATCCAGCGCTCGAACAGGCCGTCCTCCGCGACATGCGCTTCTCTGCGCAGCGCGTCCGGCGTTGCGCGGTCTTGTGCCGCGTTGAAGGGCGGGTTCATGACGACGAAGTCGAACGAATTGTCGGCAAGTCCGGCTCCGTGCCGTGCCCGTCCCGCAAGCGTGACGTCGGCCTTAAGCACCGAGGCGCGGTCGCCGAGATGCGCGTTGCCGGGGTGGGCAAGCGTGGCGGCGGCAAAGGCCGCCATCTCCTCGGAACGCTCGACCAGAACCGCGTGTGCCTCAGGGCAGCGCGACAGCACGGCGAGCGTCGCCGCACCGGCGCCCGCGCCGAAATCGGCGAGCCGGCCGGAAAAGCCGGACGGGACGGCAGCAGCCAGCATCATGGCGTCCATGCCGGCACGGTGGCCTTGTCGCGGCTGCACCAGCCAGAAGCGCCCGCGATGGAAGGCGTCGACCGTGTGGGCCGGCGTGTCCGGGGCGAGGGCGGTTGATGCTGCCATTATTGCCGGCGGATCTCGTTCTCGATACCGGCATCCTTCAGGATGCGCCGCGCGGCATCGGCTTTCTCGGCATCGACCATGACGCGCCTGGGCAGGATGCCGATCGATCCGTCGAGCACGCTCATGTTCTGGTCGGCCACGAAGCAGGCGATGCCGGCGTCGCGCATGAGCGATTCGACGAAGGAGATGAGGACGGCGTCGTTGGTGCGGACAAGCTCGATCATGGAATGAAAATCGCAGGTTGCGGCGCTCATGTAAACGCCAGGCCAGCCCAGCGCCAGCCAAACCGCGCCAATTCGCCTCTTGCCGTGCGCGGTTGTGCCGACCTAGAGTCCCACCGGGACCAGGGTGTTGTCGGGCGCGTCAATGAGACGGGAGTGATCGTGGTGGGTGTCGTTCTGAATATCGAAGGCAAGCGGGAACCTGCTTCCATCCAGGATCTCATCGACCTGACGGCAGCCGACATGGGACGGGTCAACGAGCTGATCCTGTCGAAGGCCGGCTCCGACGTCGAGATGATCCCGGAGGTCGCCAACCACCTGATCTCGTCCGGCGGCAAGCGGCTGCGGCCGATGCTGACGCTCGCCGCCGCCCAGATGTTCGGCTATGCGGGCGAGGGGCACGTCAAGCTCGCCACCGCAGTCGAATTCATGCACACCGCGACGCTGCTCCACGATGACGTCGTCGACGAGAGCGCGCTTCGCCGCGGCAAGAAGACGGCGCGCATGATCTGGGGCAACCAGGCGAGCGTGCTGGTCGGCGACTTCCTGCTCGGCCAGGCTTTTCGCATGATGGTCGAAGTCGGCTCGCTGGAGGCTCTCGACATCCTGTCGAGCGCCGCCTCCATCATCGCCGAGGGCGAGGTGATGCAGCTTGCGGCTGCCAAGAATCTGGAGACCACCGAGGACGAGCACTTCGCCGTCATCAAGGCCAAGACCGCCGCCCTGTTCTCGGCCGCCGCCGAGGTCGGTCCGGTGATCGCGCTCGCTTCCCGCACCGACCGGGCGGCGCTGCGCTCCTATGGCATGAATCTCGGCCTTGCCTTCCAGCTCATAGACGACGCGCTGGACTATGGCGGCTCCAGCAAGGATCTCGGCAAGAATGTCGGCGACGATTTCCGCGAGGGCAAGGTGACGCTGCCGGTGATCCTCGCCTATCGGCGGGGCACCAAGGCCGAGCGCACCTTCTGGAAGCGCGCCATCGAGGAAAATGTCGCCGACGATGCCGGGCTCGAAAAGGCGATCGGTCTGATGACCCGCCATGGCGCCATCGCCGACACGATTGGCCGCGCCCGTCACTTCGGCGAGATCGCCCGCGACGCGCTCGCGCCGCTGGAGGCGACGCCGCAGAAATCGGCGCTGATCGACGTCATCGATTTCTGCATCAGCCGCGTCAACTGAGCGCCTGTCGGTTCTCCTTGGCATCGCCTGGCGTCCGCCGGGCGGGCGCCTGTGATTCCGCTCTGGCCGTCTCGACAAACGGCAGCTCAGCAAATTATCTATAAAACATGGCCACCACAGAGGACACGATCGCCGTCCGCATCAGCAAGGAACTGGCGGACCGCATCATTTCGGGCGCTATCGAGCCCGGATCGCGGCTGCGCCAGGATCATGTCGCCGAGGAATTCGGCACCAGCCACGTGCCGGTGCGCGAGGCCTTCCGCCGCCTCGAGGCGCAGGGTTTGGCGATCAGCGAGCCGCGCCGCGGCGTGCGTGTGGCCGCTTTCGATCTCGGCGAGGTCAGGGAAGTGGCCGAGATGCGCGCCGCGCTCGAAGTGTTGGCGCTGCGCCACGCCGCGCCGCATCTGACGCCGGCGATCCTCGACCGCGCCGAGGAGGCGACCAAGGCGGGCGACAAATCCCGCGATGTCCGCTCCTGGGAGGAGGCCAATCGCACCTTCCACCGCTTGATCTTGACGCCCTGCAACATGCCGCGTCTTCTCTCCACCATCGATGACCTGCATGCCGCAAGCGCGCGTTTCCTGTTCGCCGCCTGGCGCTCCGAATGGGAGACCCGCACCGATCAGGATCACCGCGCGATCCTGAGCGCGCTGAGGCAAGGCAACACGGAATCGGCTGCCGCCACGCTCGGCCGGCATGTGCAATGGATCGGGCAGAAACCGGTCAAGACCGCTTCCGGCAGGACTCGCGACGCCTTCGCCATCGTCGGCTAGCGCGAGAACGCAGACACAGCTGCCTTTCTGCGCTCCGTAGCAGTCAAATGTCGGTGAATGGCTGAGCCTCATTGCTCCTGCGATCTGCCTCCGCAAGGCAGCGCTTGCTATCTCCGCAAAAATGTGGATTCGATAATAGATCGATTGCAGGAATTATCTATAATTTCAACTCAACCAGGGACCTCACCGTGACAAACATCGCCGTTTCGACCCGCCAGTCTTCCTTCAGCCCGCTCCAACTGCACAGCCGCTCCGTTGCCTGGCAGTTCGGCGCCGTCGTCCTCGGCTCGCTGTTCCTGGCGCTGTCATCCTATATCGAGGTGCCGATGGTGCCGGTTCCGGTGACCATGCAGACCTTCGCGGTGACGCTGGTCGGTGCGCTCTATGGCTGGCGCTTCGGCGCGCTGACCATCGCGGCCTGGCTTGTCGAGGGTGCCGCCGGCTTCCCGGTTCTGGCCGGCGGTGCGGCCGGCGTGCAGCATTTTATGGGCCCGACCGGCGGCTATCTCTTCTCCTTCCCGATCGTCGGTGCGATCGTCGGCTGGCTGGCCGAGCGCGGCTGGAACGGCAATCGGGTGATGCTTGCCTTCGCCGCCATGCTCATCGGCAATCTTCTCTGCCTGGTTCTCGGCACGGCCTGGCTTGCCGCCATGATCGGCGCCGAGAAGGCCATCACCTTCGGCTTCCTGCCCTTCATTGTCGGCGGCCTCCTGAAGTCGGCGCTGGGCGCCGCGACGCTGAAGCTCTTTTCCACCTATCGGGCCGAACCGCGCGACCACTCGTCAAAGATGCAATGACTGTCAGGCTGCGCGCCCACCATCTGCTCTGCCTGCTGACCTATGTCGGCAAAGGCTACTCGCCCGCCTTCACCGCCAACTACGACAAGGTGGTGAAGCGGCTGGGCGAGGGCGAGGCGGTCCTGATCGTGTCCGGGCCGGACGCCATCTGCGCCCCGATGCTGGACGAGCGCGAGCCGCACTGCCTGGGCGAAGGCGCCGCCGAGCGCGACGCGCTCGCGGCGCGCGACGTCGGCGCTCTCCTCGGCCGGCCCGTCCGGGCCGGCGACCGGCTCGTGTTGGATGCCTCCAGCCTGGCGCCGATGCGCAAGGCGTTTTCCTCCGGCCTGACGCGTCAGGCGTGCTCGGGCTGCGAATGGTCCGACCTGTGCAGCGCGGTTGCCCTCAGCGGATTCCAAGATACGCGTCTTTAGGCGGCGCTGTCTGCGGCTTCCCGCGCCGGACTTTTTGGATGCACGCCGTATTTTTTAAGCCCGATGATTGCATTGTGATTCGCTGCGGATTGAAGCCTGACCCCAAAAAGGCCATGCTTTGTCGGGAAAACATCGACTCTGTGGGCGGTCCGCCAAGGGGGGATCGCGTCTGGCTGAAAGGGATACAATGCGGCAAGGACGTGCGCGCTGGCTGACGAGGCTGGCATTTTTAGCGGGTGTGGCGCTGTCGGTGCCGCCTGCCCATGCCAAGGAAAACTCCCAACCGGTCCAGATCACGTCCTTTTCGGGCGCCTATCTTGCCGCCCATATTGCCGAAAGCGACAACGATCTCGACAATGCCATCGCCTATTACAAGCAGGCCCTGGCCTTTGCCCCCAATGACACCGAACTGCAGCAGAGCCTCATGCTGGCGCTGGTCGCCCAGGGCCGCTTCGAGGAATCGCTGGTCTATGCCGACAAGCTCAAGGAAGTTCCCGATGTCGAGCGCTTCTCGCGTCTGGCGCTTGCCGTCGATTCCTTCCACAAGAAGGACTACGCCAAGGCTCAGTACTGGCTGAAGCTGTCGCTCGAATCCGATCTCGACCGGCTGCTCTCCGGCGTCATGGACGGTTGGGCCAAGGAAGGCGCGGGCGATGCCTCCGAGGCGATGGCTTCGATCGACAAGCTGAAGGGGCCGGACTGGTTCGGCCTG
>NZ_RZSV01000284.1:0-6391 GCF_004023205.1 Mesorhizobium sp. M1A.F.Ca.IN.020.03.2.1
TCCTCATCAGGATAACGACGAACGAAACCGACACCTCAAAATGTGCCGCCGCCGCACGCCGAGAATGGCCCGCCTCGACAAACCGCACAACACGTTCACGCAAATCGAGCGAATAGGGCTTGGGCATGGCAAATCACCTCCACAAGGAAGTGAACCACAAACCTTACATCAGCGGAATCCTTCGCGATTCAATCTGATGGTCCGACGCTCTAAAGCCAGTTTTAGAACGGGATAAGACCGGAGAACGGAACGGAGGTCCATCGGTCGCCGTCGAAGATATGTGCCGCCTCGTCGTCAAAGGTTACGCAGAAGTCGTCGTTCGAGGAAAGATAGTACCCTGGCCTCTCGTAAAGCGTAGCGAAGGAGCCGTCTCCAGCGATCTCGTCGATCGTTTCAGCTTCTAACGTGGTTAGCAATCGACCTTTGAAAGCGTGAACATCCTGCAGGCTGGGACGATCTTCGGAAATATCGGTCCAAGAACCTGAGCTGTATAGAAAGGCGACGCCTTCATCCCCAACTGCCACGCCTTTTTCCGGTGTGGTGAAGGCGATTCCGTGCAAATCGACGTTTGTTGGAAGATGCTCAACGGAGGCGGTGCCCGCCACATAGGTAATTATCCGGCCGGATGAGGCGGCGAAGACATATTCGTCTCTCTTCCTTCGTGCCACTGAGTAGATATCCTGCTTGCCGCGGAAAGAGATTCGTTGCCATGAGCCGCGCCGGTTCTCGAAGATGAGACCATCCTCACCCATTATGAACTGAGGTTCATCCGCGAAACCGGTGAGTTTGATCGTCCCCAGAAGATCAACAGTGGCGATCGGTTCGACCCTGTCTCCGATCAATAGGATTTGACCATCCCAGACAGCTCCAAAAAGCTTGCCAGAGCGGTTGGCCCAGATCGACGCTACCCAATCTCGAATCTCGGCGACGAGCCGGACCTGGGGATTTCTTCGCCCGCTAAAATGATAGATGCGAGAAAGATGATCGCCAGGGCCGAGTTCCTCGTAAAACAGGCAGAAAAAGGCGTCGTTTACGGCGATGTGTGCGTCGGTGCATTCCATCGATCATACCTTTGGTACGTCACATTTGACTTCGTTGAGCCGGTCTTGGCTCCGTTTTCTGGTGGCCCATTTGAAATAGGTGTCACATATGGCCTTCAGGCATTCCTGGGCGTCAGGGCTAGCGGCCAGCTTAGGAAGGCTTTCTGCTGTATGCTGAAGTTCGGCGTCCCGAGCCTCTTCATATGTTTGCGAACAGGCACCTGACTTACCGGCACCTTCCGCTCGGCGCTGCGCTGCCGCCCGCTTGATCTGCTTGCGGGACTTTTTGCCATGCTGCGTGGTTTTTTTCTTCCCGTCGTTGAGGCAAATGCAAGGCGCGTCGCCCTCGGTATAACGTGGGAAGGCACCTATTGGTCCGCCACCACGCTCGGGTTCAAAAAAGGCATTCTGAATGACGTGGTCGGACTGCTGTTTTCCTTTCTTGCAGTGATTGTCAGCCTCGTCATAAGGGTGCACATGGATGTCAATCGAGGCAAGCAACGCTAAGCAGTTCTGTCCGCCTACGGACAAGGACGCTATATGAACCCAAGGCGGGGTGTTGCCTATTGGAGATGCATGATTGTTAGTAGCAAGATCCGTATTCCGGATAACCGGCTCGCCATCGAACTTTACGTTGTTTGACCAGGAGTTGAAGTACTCCTTGCCGGTGTTCTTCGAAGTGATAACGCCCTTCTTGGCGGCACAGCCCGCCTCTGTCCCGGACGTTTTGGACAAGTCGGATTTGTTCTTGATATTGACGGTCTTCCCGCCGATCTTGACAGTGCTCGTCCCCTGCTCGGTATCGCTGGCCATCCCGAAGCTGGGATACGGGATGGGCACTCCAGGGGGGGTTGCTGGGTTTTCGGGTGGCGTGAAGCAAACGTCAGGGAATGCAGCAATTGTCTGGGCGTTCACCGCCTTGCCGGAAATTTCCAGACCATTCGCGAATACATTGCTCACTAGTCGAATCTCGTTGCAAAGAGTGCGGCGCCACATGCGCCGGCATCGTTCGATGCTTCGATTAGCACTGGACTGCCGGCGGCATATCCCTTGCGGGCAGCCATCCAAGCCATGCCAATCATGAGCGGACCTGCTGCCGCGCCCACATTGCCAAGCGATTCGCCTGGGGACCAGATGTCCTGAAAATCGTGACGGCCGCGCAATAGACGCAAGCTTGCCAGTGCGCTCTGCTTAAACCAGTATTGCTCACCGATTAGATCGGCAATGCGATAGCCGAGTCGGCTCATCTCGATGCCCGTTTCCTTGAAGGCTATGTCGTATGCCGCAGTCATACCATCGCCGCGCAAGGGCAAGTCGTCGGAGTTGTAGATCGACGCGACCTCGCGGGCCAGGCCGAGGCCGAAGAGGCGAAAGCCACCACGCCCCGATCGCAGGCACAGAACTGCCGCAGCTGCTTCACCGGGGATAAAACCGTTGGGATTTTCGGGCGCCAGAAGTCGATTGTTCTTCTGGTAGTGTTCTATGGCCGGAGCCGTCAGATAGCTGTCGACGCCGGCAATCATCACGTAAGGCGCCTCACCCGATGCAATCATCCTGCGCGCTTGTTCCAGCGCCACATGGCCCGATGCACGATCGTGATTGATAATGCGCGAGCGTGCGTGGGGCTCGACATCGATAATTTCAGCGATATGGCGAAGCAGGCGACCTCCGTCGGCTATCGGCCGGCCCGGCCGGCTCTCTTCTGCCAAGCATAGAATGAGCGCGGTCTGACCTCGTGCTTCAGGAACGCTTTCGAAGGCCTCGCAGATCGCGGCGGCGGCGAGGTGGGCCATCCGCTTTTCGCCGATCCATTCGCGTGGCAAAGGCACCGGCGCGCCGGTCAGCCATTGACCGCTTGGTCCCAGAAAGCGAGTTTCCTGAAAACCGTCGAGGCGGGCGCGCATCGCTGCGCAGGCCGAGGGCGCATCAAGACCGACTGCCGTCACCATGCCAATCGCGGCTATATCGATGGCGATACTCATGCGTCTTCAGCTTCGTCATCAGGAACAGTGAGGCTGGCTCGAACATAAGCGCGCCCACTGGCGCGTGCTCGCAGCATTGACTCGGTCGGCGGCCCGACCCAGCATTCTGAGAAATCGAGGATAGTCCGCTGGATGCGTTGCGAGACGCGCCAAACCAGCGAAAAGCGGCGCTTCTCAGGCTCGAGGAGAATGGTGTCGGGGAAAACATCGGCCTCGTATGCTTTCTGCCTGCCCTTGAACAGTGTCATCGGCAGCGCAGTCGAGGGCAGCCGGAAGCTTACGCGCCCTTCCGGCGTCAGGTTCACCAACACCACCTCTTCGCCACCACGCGGATGATCGATTTGCTGGTCAGGCGGCGCCATCTGGAAGTAGCGCTCGTCGAAATCCTGCGGCAGGAATGGGAACACATTGTCGATCCAGTTCTGGTCATAAGTGCCGCCATATTCGATGCGGCCGGGCCAGCCTCGCCCCATCGGCCCGAAGCTTATCGGCTGGTAGTCGCCGAAGGGGGAGCGGATTTCTTCATTGACCGCCTGCGTGTTGGGCAGCCGCAGGCCTGGAATGAAACGCTGGTTCTTGGCGCGAGACCAGCCGGTGCCGACCGGGTTGTATTTGTAGCTGGCGGGAAGCTGATCCTCGGGGTCCAACCGGTCGACGCCGCCCCAAGCGAAATCGTAGGAGATCGGTAGTTTCAGGAAGGGCTGCGGTGCAGTTGCGGTGAAGACCGGACCTATGGCCCGCCACTCCCGGTGGCCGACCACTTCGAAGAGCTTCGACCAGTTGCCGACCTTGATGCCGACTGGTACCCGTTCCGCCGGGCGTTCACCCGGTGCATAGGCGCAGCCATTGGCAATCACGTCGCAGCGCGGCTTACGGAAGGCGAAGTCGGTCTCCCACAGCGTCGCTGAGTAACCCGGCGCGCCGGTATGCGTGTCAGCCATGACCAGCGGAACTTGCTCCGCCGATTTCTGCACGAGGCCGCCGGGCTTCTCCGGAAAATCGAACGTGCCCTTCACCACGACCACGATCCACTCATGGCCGGCCTTGTCCATGCCCATGGTGAACTGATGCGGAAAACCCAGCTGGTTCCAGATCTGCATCAGCTGGTCTCCCAGCTAGCGGCGAAGATCCGCTCCACCGTCTTTTGCGGCGCCTGCGGGTCGACGTCGAAGATATCCGTGCGCGCGGTCCACATGACGAGGTCGTCGACAACATCGCCATCCTCATCGACCGCCGGGGCAGGCAGGGCGCCCAGCGCGGCATCCAGTTCGTCGGGCGTCAGCTCGCCCCGTTGCGCGGCGAAGGCCGCTTCCTCGATGCGGTCGAACCAGGCATCCGAATAGGCCAGCCTGAGCGGCGCCTCGGCAAGCCGTGCGACGACGCTGAGCGGGAACTGTCGGCCGACCTTGTCGGCGCTCTGCACGATGACGCCGGCCGAGGCGCCGAACGAGGCGGGGCCGGCGAGAAAGCGCAACGCAGTGTCCGTCTGCCACGCATCGTGGCCAAACAGCGGGACGATCTGCTGCGCCAGCCAGCGATCCCAGACGCGCACGAAATCGCCCGGCAGCCGCCGCGTCACGAAATCGCCGGTGGCGGGTATCTTGCCGTAGAAGCCGGTGCTCATATCTGCGGCGGACATGTGAACTTCTTGAACATCTCGAGTGTGTAGGGGTTCTCGACGCTGGCCGCCTTGAGCTCGAAATCGGCATACATGCCTTTCGTGCCGAGGCGCAGGCTATAGACGTCGGAAAGGTTGGTTCCGGCGAACTTGCCGCTGCGCAGCATCCTCAGCCACGCCCAGCTGCCGGTCTCGTTGAGCATCACCTCGGGTGAGCCGTCGACCGGCTGGAACGCAAGCGAGATCACGCCGGTGCCGTCCTTGCCGGGCCATGTCATCGGCTGCGGCCGGGTCGCGTTGTTGTAGTAGACGAGGTTCTGGCCATCGAGGTTGAGCGTCACCCGCGCCACGTTGGGCGACAGGTCCTTTGGCTCCAGCGTGAAGTTCATCACCGGGCCGGTGCCGCCGGGAAACAGGTCGTCGCGGATGTGCCGTGCCTGCTCGAACGCCGCCAGCGCGGCCGCGTCGAGGCCGAAATCGGCGCGCCATTTCCACGGCTGGCTGGCGGTGTCGACATAGTTGATCAGATGGTCGTTGATGAAGGCGTCGATCAGGCCGGCGGGGCCGAAGAGGCGCTGGAAGTCGCGCACATTGACGTCGACCGCGCTGTCCGGGCTGAACGGATAGCGGTTGTTGAGCGCAGCCTGGCAGAAGGGCAGGATGTCGGCGCGCCAGATGGCATTGAGCTCGTTGGTGACCGCCTTCTGCGACAGGCCGCTGGTGTCGCCGGCAATCCCGCCCAGCCAGTCGTTGATCGGCGAAGGCAGGATCTGCGCCTGTCTTGCGACCGCCCCCGTCAGCTCGGCCAGGCCGCCCTGCTTCTTGATGGCGTCCTGCGGGTCGGGGTTGGCCGACACGGTCTGCAGCACATTGGACAGCGCCGTCAGCGCCACCACGGCTGCGTCGAGCGCCGGCGGCTGGCCGTCTACCTCGGCGATCGTGCCTTTGAGCGGCTTGAAGTGTTCGGCCACCAGGCTGCCGGTCATGTCGACCTGCTCGGCCGAGCCCGCGCGTGGCAGTAGTTTCGCTCCCGTCTTCACCACCTTGCCGAGTTTGCCGAGCTTGGAGAGCAGCTTCGAGCCGCTCTTGGCGGCAGCGCCGTTCTTGTCATCCGCCGGCGCTTCGTCGGAACGGGTGAGATCGAGTTCCTGCACGACCGCGGTGAGGAGCCGTTTCAACGCGGAATCGGCGCTCGAAAGGTCCTTGAGATTTTCGCTGGCGACGTTGAGGTCGGTCAGCGGCGCCAGCCGCATGTCGCGCAGGAAGCTGTCCCACTGCGAAATGTAGTCGTCATAGTAGAGCTTCAGAATGTCCTCGGACAGCGCCGAGACCGAGGTCTCGGCATTCTCCGAGCAGCCGCCGGCAAATACCGCGCGATCGAGCGCCGCCTGCGCCGCCACATCCTCGACGCGATCGAGAACGGCGTCGTGGAAGCCGGCATAGGTGTAGGCGCCGGGAACGCCGACGCGCAGCGTCTTGGCGGAGCGGCGCGCGAACACTTTGGCGCCGTTCGGGCCGGCGAAATTGGCCGGCACCCATTCCTTGACGGCTGCCACTTCCGGATCCGCGAGCAACTGCTTGTAGGCGCGCTCCGGCAGCGAGATGGTGCACACCGTCTTCAGCGCCTCGGCCACCAGCTCCTTGTCCGGGGCGATGTAGCTGTCGTCGACCGCCATGCGGCGGATCGCGGCGGCTGGTGCTGTTCGGCGTCGGCGGTCGGGAAGGGCGGGGCGGGTGCGCAATGCGGGAGA
>NZ_RZSV01000285.1:0-6253 GCF_004023205.1 Mesorhizobium sp. M1A.F.Ca.IN.020.03.2.1
TCTCCGGCGTCCACGGTTTTCATCTCGACGGCTTCGCGCAGGCACCAGGAGACGGGCAGGCAGGTTGATCTTTTCCTGCGCGAAGCCGTCGAGATGAAAACCGTGGACGCCGGAGACGTGCTCGCAAAGATTGTCGCGGCCCTCGCGGCAGGCACGGCAGAGCCCGCAGGTTCGCGCGCCGTAGATCGACACCAGTTGCCCCGGCAGGAGGGTGGAGACGCCGGGTCCGACCGCCTCGACCTCGCCCGAGGCTTCGGCGCCGACGACCAGCGGCAGCTTGCGCTTGGCGAAGGCCATGCCGCGCCAGCCCCAGACGTCGATATGGTTGAGCGCCACCGCCTTGATGCGGAGCGTCACTTCACCTTGCGAAGGCGGCGGGGGAGGCGGAAGGTCCACCGTTTCAAGGCGGCGGTCCTCGATAAGTTGCAATGCGCGCATTTGGCCTGTTGGTACTTTGGAAGCGGGAAAACGTCCGCTTAGACCGGTTCCCGCGCCATGACAAGGCAGGTGTTCTGGCCGCCGAAGCCGAAGGAATTCGACAGAACCGTGCCGACCTCGGCGTTGCGCTTCTTGTTTGGCACCACGTCGAGCACGATTGCCGGATCAGGATTGTCGTAATTGATGGTCGGCGGGATGACGCTTTCGCGCATGGTCATCAGCGAGAACGCGGCCTCGACCGCGCCGGCGGCGGACAGCGTGTGGCCGATCATCGACTTGTTCGACGAGATCGGCATCGAGCCGATCCGCTCGCCGAACACGGTCGACAGCGACAGATGCTCCATCTTGTCGTTTTCCGGCGTCGAGGTGCCGTGCGCGTTGACGTAGTCGATCTCGTCTTCGCTCAAGCCGGCATCGGCAAGGGCGGCGCGTACCGCGGCGATGGCCGGCGAACCGTCAGGCTTGGAGCGGGTGCGGTGGAAGTCGTCGGCGCGCTCGCCGCAGCCACGCATTATGCCGAGGATAGTGGCACCCCGGGCAAGTGCCGCCTCCAGCGATTCCAGCACAAGCGCGCCGGAACCCTCGGCAAGGACAAAACCGTCACGGTCCTTAGAGAAGGGCTTCGAGGCCTTTTCGGGAATGTCGTTGTGGGTGGAAAGCGCCGAGAGCAGCGAGAAGCGGATCAGGGCTTCGGCCGTCGCGGAGCCGTCGGCGCCGATCGACAGCGCCTTGTCGCATTCGCCGCGGCGGATGGCCTCGACACCGAGCTGGATGGCGGTGGCGCCTGACGCGCAGGCTGTCGACAGCGTGATCGGCAGGCCGCGCGTGCCAAAACGATCGGCCAGGCGATCGGCGATCGAGCCGAACTGGGTGGTCTCGAAAATGCCGAGCTCCTTCAGTCCGCGCGCCACGCGCAGCAATCTCTCGGAACCGCTTTCCTTCTTGTCGGAATTGTAGAGCGAGAAGCGGTCGGCCCAATCGAGCTCGACCGGCGGCGAGGCGAGAAAGAGCGGGCCGCCGAAATCGCCGGAATCGAGGCCGGCCTCCGACACCGCTTCCTGGGCGGCCGTCTCGGCCAGCTCGTAGGTGAGGGGACTGGCACCCTTGGAGCTCGACGGCAGGAAATCGACCATGCCGGAGATGCGGGTGTTCAGATGATCGACGGGAAAACGGGTGATCGGATGGATGCCGGATTTGCCTGAGGTCAGCGCCGCCCAGTTGTCGGCCTTGCCGACGCCAAGCGA
Source organism: Mesorhizobium sp. M1A.F.Ca.IN.020.03.2.1 (assembly GCF_004023205.1). Lineage (NCBI taxonomy): Bacteria > Pseudomonadati > Pseudomonadota > Alphaproteobacteria > Hyphomicrobiales > Phyllobacteriaceae > Mesorhizobium > Mesorhizobium sp. M1A.F.Ca.IN.020.03.2.1. Next base: position 1,683 of record NZ_RZSV01000285.1, read on the forward strand.
AGTCACCACGCCGATGCCGGTCACGGCGACGATAGGCCTGCCCATGTGATCGCGGAGATTGGCCATGTTCTGTCTGTCTCGCTCTAAGCGGCCTTGATCAGCCCCAGGCCCTCGAATTGGTGATAGCCGATCGCCGTTGCAAGGACGGAGCTGGGGGCGCCTTCGAATGGTTGCTCCACTGTGGCATCGAAGACAGGGTAGGGGGCCTTGCGGTCGACGGCGAGCGCGGCAAGCGCCACGGCGAAGGGGAACTGCGCTTCTTTCATGTGGCCGGTGAGCGTCGAGAAGGCGCGCACTGCAAGCGCCGGGTTGGCATCGAGTGCCACCTTTTCGGCCGCCGTGGCGGCATGGGCGCCGGAGGCACCGGAAATCGTCAGCAATTCGCCGGCGGGCAGCGCCGCCTGCTTCAGCAAAGCGGCGATGTCGGCATTCAGCTCGCCGCGCCGGCGCCGGGCCCGGCCGGAAACCACAGGACCGAGCTCAGCATAGATCCTGCGACCCCGGCTCTCCGCATGCTCGCGCTGTTCGAGCACCAAGAAAGCGCCGCCCGAGCCCGTCACCACGCCGCCGCCTTCCGCGCCCTGTCTTTGCCAGACCGGTCTCCACGGGCCGCGATGCAGATAACCGGCGAGCTCATAGCCGAGCAGCATGTCTGAGTGCTCGGTCTGGAAGGCGCCGCCGACCAGCACATGGGTCGACTGGCCGGAGCGGATGCGCGCGGCGGCCGTCTCAACGGCAGAGACGCCGGCGCCTTCCTCGCCCATGAAGGTACGAGACGAGCCGGTGACCTTGTGCACGATGGAGATGTTGCCGGCGAGCAGATTGGAAAGCTGGGCGAGGAACAGCGTCGGCCGCAATTCCGTGGTCAGCTTCTCGTTGAGCAGCACGTCGCGGTCGTTGCGGCTCTCGGACGCCGCCAGGATCGCGCTGTCCACGGCCTCGTCGCGCTCGCCGCCGCCGGCCGCCACAACCATGTCCATGGTCGCGCAAAGCTCGTCATTGCCCTTGATGCCGGCGTCGTCCAGCGCCAGGCCGGCGACATAGGTGCCGAGCCGCTGCCAGGTCTCCATCTGGCGCTGGTCGCCGCGCTTGGCGATCTGCAGGTTCCAGTCGATCTCGGGCAGGGGATGAATTGTGTAGGGCGCAAAGCGCGTCGCATCGAGCACCGGCTCAACGCCCGGCCGGGTCAGCTTCTGCCAATGCGCGTCCGGTCCTTCTCCCAGCGAAGAGACAAGGCCGATACCGGTGATGACGACGTCGCGCGGGCTGCTCATGAGCGGCTTTGCTGGTCAGGCTGGAGGTGGGACAAGGTCGCGCTCGTCAGGCGGCCTTGGCCGCGACCAGCGCGTCGATCTTGGCGCACAGGTTCTGCATGACGAAGTAGTCGTCGGTCGAAGCCTTGCCGTCATTGACCTCTTGCGTCCACTTCTCGAGCGGCACCTTGATGCCGAATTCCTTGTCGATGGCAAAGACGATGTCGAGGAAATCGAGGCTGTCGATGCCGAGATCGTCGATGGTATGGCTTTCGGGCGTGATGGTGTCGATATCGATCTCGCTGGTGTCGGCAATGATCTTGGCGACTTTCTCGAACGTGGTGGACAAGGGCTCTTCCTTCGGTTGCGGGCGGAATCTGTCCGCATCTTGTTTTGGCGCTGTCTAATCGGTTTTTCCGGGCAGGAAAAGGCCTGACACGCCGGGCGCAGATGGGATGCCGGCTTTGTGGACGCAAGAAGGGCCGCCGGGCAACCGGCGGCCCTTCCCATTTTACGTGGCGTAAGCTCAGCCTTCGCGGAGCTTGACCAGATCGTTGAGCAGCCCGCCCGTCCCGTTGTGGACGGTCAGGCGCTCGACCTTGCCGGCGATGGCCTCGAGAGCCTCGAGTTCCTTCAGCCGCAGCATCACCGGATTCTCGGCCATCACCTTGGCCGTGTTGAGCAGCGAACGCGTGGCGTTCGTCTCCTCGCGGCGGCGGATGACGTTGGCCTCGGCCTGCTTCTCGGCCGAAACCACCTGGTTGAGGATCTCGCGCATCTCGCCGGGCAGGATCACATCCTTAAGCGCGATATCGCTGACCTCGAGGCCGATCGCGGCCATGTCGGAACGCACCTTGGCGGCTGCCTCCTCATCGACCGTGATCTTCTTGTCGAGGATCTGGTCGAGGGTGAGCGCGCCGAGCGTCTTGCGGAAGGCGTACTGCAGGGCGCGGTAGAGGGCTTCCGAGAAGTCCTTCACCGTGCTCACCGCCGTCACCGGATCGACGACCCGGTATTCGACGGCGATGTTGACGCGGATCGTCACGCGATCCTTGGTCAGCACTTCCTGCCCGGCGACATCAAGCGACTGCCGCTTGAGGTCGACGACCTTCACCTGGACCATGCGCCCGACATTCCAGAAGGCGTGCACCCCCGCGGCAAGCGTGCGGGTGTAGACGCCGTCCACGAACAGCAGACCGACCTGACCGTCCACGACCGGATGCAGGAACATGTGTTCCGTCTTTCGGGCCTGGCCGATCCGGCGCATCAAGGCCGGATCGACGGCCAGATCGGCCGCCGTGTCGACGGAGGTCACCGCCCACGGGCCGGCATCCGTCCACAGCACGAGCTTGCGATCCGGAGCGAGAACGGCATGAAGGGCGCCGTCGCGCTCGATCACGGCAATGTCGGTGCGCCCGGTGCGAAGCACGGTGAAGTGACGCGCGGCCACATCCGGGAGCTTGTCGAACAATGCCTTCTCGTAGGCCGAAACGAATTCCGGGTTCTTCAGGTCGTGCCTGGAGATTTCCAGGTTTCCGCGCCGGTTGTCGAGCCAATGTTCGCCCGGCATCAGGACAGCCTGGATCTCGCCCTTGTAGAGGGCAACGGCACGTTCATTTTCCTTCACGAGGACGCGCTGGCGTCCCAGAACCTTTTCGAGAATGGTCTTCATTGTCTTTACTCCTGTCGGGCATGGCCCCATGTGAGGCGTCACGTCATGCGTCGATCGTCCTTTCGTTTCTCGCTTCGTTTCCCGGCACGAATGATCCGGAGACCGGTGGCATCGCCAGGCGGCGGGCCTTCGGGAGCGGATCGCGGGGCGGCAAGGCGGGCGCCGGCGCCCGAAGGCTCCTTTGCCGGCATTGCCGCGCCTTGATCGTCACCGCGAGCCTGGCCGCGAGCCGATGGCATCGGACCGTTCGATACGGCCTCGGCCCGAAGGCCTAGCCGTCCGTCAGGTCTTCTGCATTCCGGTCCCCGGACCGTTTTGGATAACACCACCCAAAGGTGTCGGCTTAACAGGCCGTTGGAGAAGGAATCGAACCTTCGACAATCAGATTATGAGTCTGACGCTCTAACCAAACTGAGCTATCCGTGCGGATGAAGGGACTCGAACCCCTGACCTCCGGACCCAAATCCGGCGCTCTTCCTCTGAGCTACATCGGCGATCCCAACACTCCGAAACGGCGCCGTACACAGCGCGGCAAAGCCGGCTGCGCGGGCGGAGACGAAAGCTCCAACCGTTGTGCTCGCTTCGGTTTTCGTGACCGGGAGCGCGCCTATAGACCCTGCGACGGCTTGTCGCAAGCGGCATTATCGCGGGGGCTTGCGGCTTCTTGCGGCTGTGGCATTTCGGCCACAGTGCTGAGCTGGGCAGACCTATGCCGTCAGAAGGTGACGCGGCCGAGCACTTTGAGGCCGTCTCCATTAGGCGCCACGACCACGGCCTCGCCCTCGCGCGGCGAGACGCCGGTGAGCGCCTGGATGTTTTCCAGATGCGTGACCAGCACCAGATTGTCAGAGCCGGAATAGCCCCGGATCTCCTTCATCACCGCCTCCATCTGAGCGGCCTTCTCAGCCGAATCGGTCTTGAGCAAGTCGAGCGGCGCAAATGGTTTCGGTTCGGCCTCGAAAGCGATGCGGGCGGTGTCAAGGCAGCGGCAGTAGCGGCTGGAGAGCACACGCTCGATGGGCGCTGCGCGCGCCGCAAACAGCGCCCCGATGCGGCTTGACTGCTGCTTGCCGCGCTCGGACAGGTTGAGCTGGCTGGCGCAATTGCCGATGTCGAAATTCGCCGGATCGGTGGTCCCGGTGACGAAGGCATGCCTAAGCAGGACGATATGGCCGCCATCGCGCAGCAGCGCCCAGCCGGCGTCGGTTGCGTGGGCGAGGGTGGGAACGGCAAGCAGGAAAAGCGCCAGGGCAAGTCGCAGCATGTGAAGTCCTTATGGCGGCCGGAGAGGCCGGGGCCATCTTCGGCATATAGGGACCGCAAAGCCGGCTGAAAAACAAGCAGAGGACCAACGGTCGGCCGGAGAACGGCCGATTGCACGGCGCTCGAGGCTTGCCTATCACGGTAAAGATGTCTCCGCCCGAACAATGACGCCGCTCACCGAAACCGTCCTCTTCGTCTTCAGTCTCGTTGCGCTCGGCTATCTCGCCGGCCTTACCGGCTATCTGAAGCCGGCAAGTGGTGAGGGCATATCCGAATTCGCCGTCAACGTGGCTATGCCGCTGCTCTTGTTCCAGACGATGGTGAACTCCGATTTCCATGGCGTGGCGCCGTGGTCGCTGTGGAGCGCCTATTTTGCGGCGGTT
>NZ_RZSV01000286.1:0-6185 GCF_004023205.1 Mesorhizobium sp. M1A.F.Ca.IN.020.03.2.1
TCTTGTAGGCGGCGTCGGGTCCGCCGATCACGAAGCGCGCCTCGGCGCCGGCGCCGTTGCTGGTGACGCTCGCCTTGTCCAGCAGGCGCTTCAGAGCCCATGGCCCTTCGAATTTGAGGGCGGACTCGCGGCCGGGCATCTCCGGCGTCAGGCTGAGGCTCGCGGATCCGGAAGCGCCGCCGCCCGGCCATGTCACCGTGCTCGGCGCATTGCCGGCCTGCGTGCTTTGCACCGTCTGCCCATCTATGTTGAGCACCGCGCTATCCACCTCGCTGTTCAGCGAGGAGGGCGTGAAGGTGATCGAGACCGACGGCGCCGAACCGCCGGAGGGGAAGAAGGCGCTGCGGATTTCCGCCGCCGACTGGAACGCCTTCAAGGTCGATTTGGCGAGGTCGCGGCTGGAGCGGGCCTCCTGCTTCCAGGTCCAGTCCTGGCCTGTCATGTCGATCAGCGGCGCCAGGTTCTGCGCAAAGAACCGGTCCATCAGGCCGCCCGGTGCGAACAGCTTGGCGAAATCGGCAAGAGAGATTTCCTCGCTGCCGTCGCCGGCAAAGGGATAGTGGCCGTTGACGGCTTCCTCGCAGGGACGCGTGACCGTCTCGTCGAGCATCTGGTTGAGGTTGGCTACCGAAGTCTCGGCGACATTGCCTTCGAACTCGTCCGCCGCCGCGTCGACCATGCGCGCGAGCTGCTTGGGCAGGCGCGAGGCATTGGCGCGCATCGTCGAAATCTGCAGCTTCAGGTTCGCGTTGACGCGCTCCGTCTGCGCGGGGACATCCGCTGCCAGCTTCACGCTCTGGTAGATGTCGTGGAAGTTTTGCGTCAGCGCATCGAGCGGGCGGCGACCGCTGGAGCCGCTCACCAGCGCTTGGAACGGCCTGAACTGCGCCTCGACGGAGGCGCCGGCATTCTGCGTGGCGGACGAGCTTGCCCCGGCGCGGCTCTGCGACTTGCCGCCGGCGATCTGCAGACCGATGCGGGCGAGACCCTTGGCCATAACGACCGGGTCCTGCTGCGCCGTTCCGGTGTCGCCTGCGAAGGCGGCGCCGTCTTTTGTCAAGGCGGTTTCATCGGCAATGGCCGTGAACAGCCGGTCCAGCGGCGAGTCCGGCGAGGCGGCGGCCGAGAGCGTGATATATTGCGGCTTGTCCTTCAGCATCGCCCTGAATTTCAATTGGTCGAGCGCGCCGTTCCAGGCGGAGGCGAACTCCTTGCCGTAGCGATCGATGAGTTCGGGGCCGAGCCTGGGCAGGTCCTGATCGATGCCGCCCTGCTCGCCGCCGCCGCCGAGAACCCACTGGTCATCGACCAGCATTTGCGCGATGCGCGAGAGCTGCGGCAGGTAGAAACCGTTGAACCCCGCCTTGGTGTAGAGGCCGGGAACGCCAAGGTCGGCGAGCTCTGCGCCGTCCATGCGTTCGAACAGCAGCTGCGCCTCCGGACCGGCTTTGGCGGCAACGGAAAAATCCTGGAGCCTTGCCGCATAGACCGCCGATCTGATCAGCGCCGACGCGCGGTCGGCAAGGCTCATGCGTCCGAGCGAGCGTTGCGCGGCCTCGACCAGCGGCTGGTTGAGCTCGAACACCGGGTCGTAGGCATCGTCGAGCGCCAGCATGGCGCGCAGATGCTTTTCGAGCTGCGCGCGGCCTTCGCGGTTGTTCTCGCCGGGGTAGCGGTTTTCCTCCCAATCCTGCTTCATCCAGGAGACGATCAGCTCGTCGTCGACCTTGGGCGCCTTGCCGCCCAGCATCAGATAGATCTTCAACGGTTCGTAGAGCGCGATCGGGTCGGCCATCTTGGCCTGGATCGTGCGCTCCGCCTGAACCAGCAGGCGCGAGCGGAAGCTACGCTCCAGCGCCTGCCGATAGGCGGATTTGGACGCCGACAGAAGCCTGTCCCGCTGGCTGAGCCCGAAACTCTCCTCGATCGGCTTCGTTTGGCCGGCGGTCTCATATCCCGCCGGCAGGTTGCGCAGTTGATCGAGCGGGCCGATGACGTTTTCGAGGTCGACATCGGTAACTGTCGTGCTCCTGAGCAGCGAATCCGCGCCGTCCCGATACTGCGCCATCGCCTGTCTCGTGGAGCCGATCAGCGACTCGTTGGCAAAGTAGCTGAGGCCCAGCACGCCGAGCGATGCAAAAGCTGCCAATGCGATTGCGGCGAGGCTGCCGAACCTGGCGAGCCTGGCGCGCCGCTCCGCTGTCCTGTCGAACGAGACCCAGCCGGCCTCGGGGAAGATCACCTTCGCCAGAAGATCATGCAGGAAAAAGCTCTTGCCGGTACCGGAAAGATGCGCCTGCGAAGCGCTGCCGAAATTGCGGCCGATCGCGCCCAGCACCTGGTCGATCGGTGTTCCTTCCTGCGTGCCCGAAGAGAAATAAAAGCCGCGCAGGCTGACATTCACCTGGGCCCGCGAGGCATCGAAAAGGCTTGTGACGAACCGCACGACGCGGGTTCGCAGCGCGACGAACTGGGCCGGGAAGCCGAAGATCGCGATGCGCGCCACCGGATCGGCCTCGTCCTGCAGGCGGTCGGCGATCTCGTCCGCAAGCTGCCTGGCCAGCGCGTCGAACTCGGCCGAGGTTTCGCCGACCATGTTCCTGTTGCGGTCGGTGGTCTGGAACGTCGCGCCCCAGACCTTGCGCCGCCGGGCCTCGTCGAGATCGCCGAAATAGTCCATGAAGCCGGCAACGAGGTCCGCCTTGGTGAAGAGCAGGTAGACCGGGAACTGGATCTTCAGCGTCTCGTGCAACTCCCGCAGCCGGCTTCGTATCTCGGTGACATGCGCATCGAGCTGCTGGTCGTCGAAGCCGATCAGATCGGCGACGCTGATGGCGAGGATCACGCCGTTGATCGGCTGCCCGGTGCGGTACTTCTTGAGCAGTCCAAGGAAGCCGAGCCAGCTCGCCTTGTCGCGCTCGGCATCCGAATCCTGCGTCGTGTAGCGGCCGGCCGTATCGATCAGCACGGCATCCTCGGTGAACCACCAGTCGCAGGACCGCGTGCCGCCGACCCCGGCCAGCGGCTGGGCATTGCCGGAGCCGGCAAGCGGAAATTTCAGCCCCGAATTGACCAGCGCCGTCGTCTTGCCGGCGCCCGGCGGGCCGATGATGATGTACCAGGGGATCTCATAGAGGAAGTTGCGCCTGCCGCTCGACTGCTTCAGGGTCGCGATGGCCTCGCTCATACGCGCTTCGAGCACCCCTGAATCGTCGTTGCGGTCGCCGCTGCGAACGATGCCCGTCTCAATCGCCTTCTGCGCCTTGCGCGCTTGCCAGAAGCGGATGCCGTAGAAGATTGCGAGCAGCGCGACGGCCACGCCGATGATCGTTGTCCGGAGCCAGACCGGTCCGAGCGGACGTGTATCGGCATACCGGATCAGCGGCCCGGCATACCAGACCGCAGCCGAGAAGCCGGCAAGCGCGAGTAGGCTGAACAGCCGCAGCACCCAGCGCATCAGTGCCGCTCCCCGCCGCGCGCGCTCACAACGTCTCCTCCTTCGGGATCATCACGTCGACGCGGCGGTTTTTGGCGCGGCCATCAGCCGTCGCATTGTCGGCGATCGGTTCGTCCTCGCCCTTGCCGTCGACCGCGACCCGCGATGGGTCTTTGAGCTCGTTTGCCACCATTGACTGGACGGCTTTGGCGCGCGCGACGGAAAGATCGAAGTTCGATTTGAACTGGCTCGACTTCTTCGGCTTCACATTGTCGGTGTGGCCGACGATCCATATCGGTCCGGGCTCGGCATTGAGAGCCGTGGCGATGTCCGCCGCAATGGGCTGGAACTCCGGCTTCAGTTCGGCTTGCCCGGGCGCGAACAAGAGCTGGTTGCTGATTTCGACCACGATGAAGTTGCCCTTCGTGCCGACCGTCAGCCCGCCGCCGGCGATTTCGTTGGCGAGCGCGGCGCGGATGCGGTCGATCTGGGTGATGGTGGGAACGTCGATCTGGGTGACGGTGGGAACGGCAGGCGGCGACGGGGTGGCTTCCGGCGGGGCGGGTACCGCCGGCTCGGCAACCGGAGCGACGCTCGCGCGCTCGATGGTGACCGGCGTTGAGGGATTGAGCGCCAGCAATTCGCTGGCTGTTGCGTCGCCCTCGTCGGTGATCAGGATCCGTAGTCCGAAGAAGGCCGCCGTGACCAGGGTCGCGGCGGCGGCCGCGACCGCCCATAGCGGCAGCCGCGCCTGGGGCTTTGACAGCGCCGCCGCCATACCTTGCCAATGGGGCGAGATGTCGTCCCCGGCGCGCGGTTGAAAATACCGGATCGTGTCGTAGACGTCGCGCCGGACGCGTTCGAGCGCGTCCCGTTCGCCGACCCTCCCACGATACTGGCCCTCGAACCCGAGCGACAGGCAGGCATGCATCAGTTCAAGCAGGTCGTGATGACCCTCCGGCCGGCCCAGGATCTTGTTCAGCGCCTCGTAGAAACCGGCGCCGGTGGGCTTGGTGTGGAAGAACCGCGCCACCAGGCTGTGCCCGATCCAGCCGTCGTCCTTCGGCCACGGCAGGTTGCCGACCAGATCGTCGGCGGTCTCGCATAGCGCAAATTTAGCAATCCGCGCGTCTTCCTCGGCGATGCCGGCTTTCGCCATCTCCCGCTCGAATGTCTCGATCGCTTCGGTGATGTGCTCTGCCAAAGGGGCCGCCTGCCGCTCGACCGGCATCAGCCGCAACTGGCTGAACAGCATCAGCAAGGGCGCCGCGGCCGCGAGGATTGGATTTGCCGCGGCGTAATTCACGCCATCCGCGGCACTAAGCAGGATTTCCTGTTGCAACGCGGGCGCCGCCGCTGCAGCGGCAGCCCCGGGAACCGGGTTTTGAACGACCACGGTTCCGGAGGACCAGCCTGTCGGCATCCGCCGGCCGACGCCGGGGTCGAAAACCGTCGATTCCCTGGCGGGTGTCGCAGCGGGCTCAGCGCCAGCCGACGAGGAACTCGCGGGAGCCGCGGGCGAGCGTTGCCTAGGCCGTGGCGCTCGGATGACGGTCTTGTCCGCCGGCCGGAAGGGATCGTCCTTCGAACTCATCGGCGATCCACCGTCGCGGCGCGACGACCATTTCCTTGACTGGGAATGAGGTCGGCTTCCGGCTTTTCATGCCGAGCTTTGGGGGCGGGCCGGATGGAAAGGCTCATCTCGCCGAAACATGACATTGCTGCACACGCCCCAAGCCACGCCGCTTTGCCCGCCAGGCAAGCTTCCGTACGTTATCCTAACCGTACAGGCAGCTGATTGAAATCGGAAAGCAGGATGCTCGAAGCAGCGCTTTCTTCTGTGAGACCGGTCACATAGCCCCGGGTCCACCTACTTCTGCTTGCTGGCCTTGGCATAGGCTTCGCTGAAATAGGCCAGGAAGACGTCGAGCATGCCGTTTTCATGCTTCTCCTCCATCGTCCGCCAGGTGGCGACGAGGGCATCCCACGCCTGACTCTTCTTGGATGAGAAGGAGGCCGGCGGCAGCTTCCTGGCGATGGCCTCCGGCGACAGGTCGTCGAGCAGCCTGGAAAGCGCTGCCTGCATGGCGGCGTAAGTTGCCAATTCATGCGTCTTGAGGTCCCGGAAGGCGTCCTCGACGCTGTGCGCGGCGTCGAGATAGCCGGTCCGGCGTTTGGCGAACATGATCTCCAGTATGTCGTCGGTGCCGGGAACGAATTTCAGCGGGTTGTTGTTTTCGGCGCCGATCATCGTGCGGTTGGCGTTCTTGGCCAGCACCTTGGCCGCCGCGCGCGCCTTGAGCAGCAGCGACAGTTGCTCGATGGTGGTCCTCAGCACGGTACCGATCTCGGCGGCCACCTCATGCGGATCGCGCGCTTGAAGCAGGTCGGGCGAAATGCCGGCCGCCTTCGCGATATCCTGCAGCAGCATATCGGTTCCCGCCGGCTGGCTACCCGGCTTCGCCGGCGCTGGGGGCGGCCGCAGCGCCGAAGATGTCGATGCCGCTCCCGTCCCGGGCCGCTGTTCCGTCCGACTGAAGAAGGGCTCTTTGCCGAGCTCCAGCGGTCTGCCCGTCGATGGCGGCAGCTCGCGTTGCGTCGACGCGGGCCGGGTTCGCGGGTGGCCGGCGGCGGCGCCTTCCTCGTCAATTGATACCGCAACGACATAGCGGCCGATCAGCATCCGATCGCCATGCGCCAGCCGGTGCGGACCGGCCATGCGCTGGCTGGAGCCGTTGACGACAGTGCC
>NZ_RZSV01000287.1:0-6177 GCF_004023205.1 Mesorhizobium sp. M1A.F.Ca.IN.020.03.2.1
CCGGCCGGCAATGTCACCTCGTCGAGCACGATCTTGCCGTTATAGGGCGCATCGCCGACATTGGTGACCGTGATGGTGAAGTCGCAGCCGCCGGACATCGTGCAGCGCGGCACCTCTGCCCACTTCTCCACCTTGAGGTCGGGCTGCTTTTGGGGCGGGCACCTGAGATCACGCGGAATGTCGATGTCGATCTCCTGCGTGCAGCAAAGTCCCCAGCCTTCCTTCGGCCCGGCATAGGTGTCGATGCCGGTGACGACGAGATGGATGGCCTCGCCCGGCGAGGCGCCGATGATCTTCCAGTTCAACACGCCGCCGCCGGCAGGTACCTGCTGGGTGTCGGTGGCGATGGTGATGCCGGGTGTCGTCGTCGACAGCTGCACCCATTTGCCGGCCATCTCCGGACCGATCGGCATGTGATAGATGAAGGCGCCGCCGCCGGGCACGCAGTCGACCGTGCCGCGTTCGACCTTGAAGCATTCCTTGCTGGGAGGCGGAGGCGGCGGGTTGCACTTGCTCAGGTCGATCGTGATCGAGGTTTTCACGCCGGTGAGGAAATCGGCGTCGTCGGGCTTGTCCGGATCCTGCGAGGGGATCGTGGTTGCCGGGCCGCCCCTGAAGGCCACCTTCATCTCACCCTGGTTATCGACCGTTGCCGGCGCGGCGAAGGCGGCATGCTCTATCTTGGCCGTGATCCGGAAAGTGATCACGCGTTCGTCGGCAGCGCCGACGCCGTCGAGGTTCGAAGCGCTGATCCGGAAATTTGAAACGCTTGCCGTATCATTTGGGCCGGCCGATGTGCTGATCGAAGCAGCGGGCAGCGGTCCGCCGGAAGCGCCCGTGCCGTCGCCGACGAGGTCGACGCTCACGATCTGCAAGCCGTGCGGCAACTGGTCCTTGAAGTCGAGCCTTGTCGCCTTCAGAAGGGCCGCCACGCTTGGCCGGTCGAAGTCCTGCGGGTCGCCATGGATGCCGAAGCTCAAGACGTATTCGACACTATCGCAGCCCCTTAGGCCACCCTTCTTGGTGAAGAAGGGTATGATCCGCCCGAGCTCCGGATTGATGCCGCGCGATCCAGCCGTGATTTCCGGGTTGGCGATCTGGCCGGCCGGTGCCTTGTCCTGCGCAACCGCCGGCACTGCCGGCATCATGGCGACCGCGACACCGGCCGCCATCAGCCAGCGCGCGCCGCGCCTGGCGTATGACAGGGGTTTCATGATCGTGCCCATGACGGCTTTGCGCGGGGCAGGGCGGGAAAGGACGAGACCGCTCATCTGTCCCTCCTCGGCGCTTCGCACTCGACGGCCGGCGTCCTCAGCGGCAGCGTCACCTTGCAGCAAGGATAGTAGCCGCCCTTGTCCCGGTCGGACTTCAGGTGGAAGCAGAGCCCGACATTGACGGTGTCGCCCGGATTATGGCCGATGATGCCGATCGTGTAGGGCTTGCCCGGCGCATGCGACATGGGTGAGGTCACCCCGACGCCCGGTGTCTTGGACAAAGCCTTGATCGAATCGCCGCCAAAGCCGGCGTGGTCATCGAGATAGAGGTCGGCCCGGAGGCCGCGGGGTGTGCAGAAATACTGCACGTCCTCGACATCAAGGCATGGCGGCAGGTTGCCGGGCGGAGGGAAGTCCGGCGGATAGACGGGAGGCAGGAAGCCGCCGGGGATTTCCTCATAATAGCCGGCGCGGCCCTCGCAGGGGCGCCAGACCCTGACGTCGCCGACATGGCCCTGGACGTCAGGGTCTTCGAAATAGCCGTCGAAGTCGACGACCCAGGAGCCGAAGGGCGGCACGTTTACCGGCTTGACCAGCTTGCTTGGCGTGAGCTGGACGCCATGCACGGCAAGCGGCCCGCCGGCGGCGAGGCGCTCGGCAAGCTCCGGATTGTCGCGCAATTTGTCGCCGGTGTTCACGACCGTGTCGGTGCAGACCGAGGTGTCAAGATTGCCTTCGGGGTCGTAGCGGTATTGCAGGTCGACGCCGCCTGCCGACTGCCGGTTGCCCTGCGGGAAGCCGACCGCATATTCCTGCGGCACCTCGGCCCAGACCGATTCCGTTGCCGGATCGTCCGGATCCTCGCGCTGGTAGCGGATCACCTCGCCTTTGCCGGTATCGGCGAAGCGGCTGTAATCGTAGCGGTTCTCGACCGGGCCGCGCTGGGCAAGATACATGAAACCCTGATTGTCGAAGGCGATATCGGTGACGGCATAATCTTGGTCGGCCTTGACCGTCAGTTCCCAGCGCGGATCGCGGCCAAAACCCCCGTCGCTTGCAATGCCGACCGACCAGATTTCGGCTTTCTCGCCTACGGAATAGTAGAGCCGCCCGCCATGGTAGGCGACGGCCCAGACGCGGCGCGCATCCTGCGTATAGCCCCAGGTTCGGGGGTCTTCCGAATCGAAGGCAGTATCGTGGATGTCCATCACGGCGCCGTCGTCGGCGACCGGGGCCAGCCCATGCGCGGGACGCCCGGCAACGCCATGGTCGAAGCTGTCGATCAGATTGCCCTCGATATCGATGCGGTGGATGAGCCCGGTATCGAGATCCGAAGCGAAGAACTCACGATGGGTCGGATCGAAGGCGAGGTTGCCGATGCCGGGCCCGCTGTTGGTGTCGATGTCGGCGAATTTCGAGACGGCGCCCGAGATACCGTCGATCTTCCAGATGGTGCCCGGTCCGCCGCCATTTTCGATGCCGAACTGGCCGTTCATGAAGACAGCGCCGGCGGCGCCGCGGCGCTGTCGCTCAGGCCGTCCGTCCTCGTCGGCGTCCGGCGTGACGATGTCGATGCCGTGCAGCGAGGTCGCCGCCGTATAGAGGTTCGGAATGCCCGACGGCACGCCATCGCGCACGCCGTCGTCATAAGTGAGGCCGAAGACCTCGCCGATCTGGCCGGCTGTCACCTCGAAGGGCGGCGGCGTGTAGACGAGCTGGCCCGAAGCTGGGCCGCCGAGTTGCGAGACGTTGAAAATGCGCAACGAGGCCTGCGAAGTGTCGATGAAGGTTTCGTCGACCGGGTCGACGCCGGGCGGCAGGCCGCCCTTTTCGGAATCGGGAGAGCCGAAATCCGGGATGATCGTGCCGGGGAAGCCGGTCACCGCCATCGAGCCCGGATAGATGATCTGGGCTTCCTGAGCCTTTGCCGCACCGCCGAGGCAAAAGCCGGCGGCCAGTGCCAGGGCAAGAATTCCGCTGGTGGTCACGATCGCGCGGCGCAAACCGCCGCCGCGAAAAGCCACGAACGAGCCGCGGTCGCGAGACATTGAGCTCCCCCCGAAGTCGTCGGAAGAACCCTCCGATTTCGCCGCGCAAAACAAGGTAAGTCGCAGCGTTCCGGCTCGTTCGTCCCTGATAGAATTGTCTGTTTTCCGCCTGTTCACGATACGCCGGGTGCCTGGCAGGGTCAACGGAATCAGCCGAAAGCCGAGCGCGTCGTCTCCATCCCGAAGCCGATGATCGCGCCGAGCTCCTGTTGCTTCCTCGGACCACCGCGGCTCTGGATTTCTGATCATACGGGCTCCCTTTCCGGCCCGCGCCATGCGGCGCCTGGCCGTCAGTCGCAGGCTGAGTCGGAAAGGTTCAATCCGGTCTAGAGCAATTCGAGAAAAAGTGTGAGCGGTTTTCCGTCCGGAATTGCGTCAGAACAAACAAGCCCGAGCATTTCGTCGTTTCCGTGAAACGGTGAAATGCTCTAGGCGTCCGGCTGGTAGAGCTGTCTTTGCCCGTCTCATGCAAGTCGCCGAAAAGAGAGCAGCGATTTTGGCATCAGCCCCGAAGCGCGGCGCTTGAATTCTCGACGCCACGCGCTTTGGCAAAATCACCAGATCCACTCGCCTCTGCCGAGCACGGAGACCGCCTCGACGATGCGGGTGAAGCTCGCGCGAGCACGACCGACCGTATGCCGGGCTCTCAAATAGCTGTGCACTAGCCCCTGTTCTTCGAACCAGTAGGCATACCCGCCGGCCGCGACGACGCGGTCGCGATAGGCCTCGCCGTCTGAGGACAGCGGGTCGCATTGGGCAGTGATCAGCACCGTCGCCGGGAGATAGGCGAAATCGGCGTCGGCGAGCGGCGACAGCGTGATGTCGCCGGTCCGGTCCACGCCGCCGGTGCGAATGTTCAGGTAGAATTCGATATCGCGCAGGGTCAGCATCGGCGCGTCAGCATGCGCCACATAGGAGCCGCGCGAGCGGTCGCCCCCGAGGCTGGGATAGATCAGCACCTGGCCGGCCGGCTTCTTGATGTGACCGCGCGTTGCGTGGGCAACGGCGGCGCAGAGGTTTCCGCCGGCGCTGTCGCCGCAAAGCAGGACAGGGCAATCATAGGTCTTGGCGGCCCATTCAAAGGCGCTTAGCACGTCGTCGAAGGCGGCCGGATGCAGATGTTCCGGCGCCAGCCGGTAATCGACCGAGACCACCTCGTAGCCGGTGCGGGCGCACAGCTCGGCGCAGACATCGTCATGGCTGTCCAGCCCGCCGAGGATGAATCCGCCGCCATGAACATAGAGCACCATTGCGGCGCTGTTCGATTCCGCGTTGCTATAGATGCGGATCGGGATGCTGGCGGTCGGCGTGGCGATGGCGGACGTTTCGACCGTCACGCCTTGCGGATAGCCGGCGAAGAACTCGCGGCACATCCGGTCGTAGATCGCCCGCTGCTCTGCGATCGTGTAGTCGATCGTGTCGGGCGGGTAATAGGAATTGGTCTTCTCGATGAAAGCCCAGGTCTCGACGTCGATGAGGGTCTTGTAGTCGGTCATAGCGCTTGGGCCGATCGCGAAGGTCGAGCCTGAGCACCCCCCTCTGTCCTGCCGGACATCTCCCCCGCAGGGGGAGAGATTGGCAGCTTGGGCGCCGGCGATCCACCTGCGACGCTGGCAATTGGCGAAAGCGACCGTGACATCCGATCTCCCCCCTTGCGGGGGAGATGCCCGGCAGGGCAGAGGGGGGTGTGACGGAACGCCATCGTCTGCGGCCTATCTACCCTTCCACACCGGATCGCGCTTCTCCGCAAAGGCGCGGAAGCCTTCCATATTGTCCTCCGAGCCGTAGAGGATATCGACCGTCGGCAGTTGCCTGCGCGTCACCTTGTTCATGGCCTCCTGGAAGGTCAGCGCCTCGGCCACGCGCGCCGTCTCCTTGATCGCGGCGAAGACCAGCGGCGGGCCGCTGGCCAAAAGCCGCGCGATTTCCCAGACGCGGTCCTCCAGCTTCTCCTTGGGCAGCACCTCGTTGACCAGGCCCCAGCGATGCGCTTCCGCCACATCCATCCAACGGCCGGTGAGGAGAAGGTCCATGGCGATATGGTAGGGAATGCGTTTCGGCAGCTTGATCGTCGCGGCGTCGGCCAGCGTGCCGGCGCGGATCTCGGGCAGCGCGAAGGAAGAATGGTCAGAGGCGTAGATCAGGTCGCAGGACAGCGCCAGCTCGAAGCCGCCGCCCACCGCCATGCCGTTGACGCAGGCGATCACCGGCTTGTTCAAGTCGCGCAGTTCCTGCAGCCCGGCAAAGCCGCCGACGCCGTAGTCGCCGTCGACCGCGTCGCCGGCCGCAGCCGCCTTCAGGTCCCAGCCGGCGCAGAAGAACTTGTCTCCGGCCGTCTTGACGATGGCGACGCGCAAGCCGGGATCGTCGCGGAACGCCTTGAACGTCTCGCCCATCAGCCGTGAGGTCTTGAGGTCGATGGCATTGGCCTTGGGCCGGTCGAGCGTGACTTCCAGGATCGTGCCTTCGCGGCGAGTGGTGATGACGTCAGCCATTCTTCTTTTCTCCAAGCACCAGCAGTGCGTCGGCGATCCAGGCGCCCTTGCCTTCGGCGCAGACGATCAGCGGGTTGATGTCGAGCTCTTCGATTTCGCCTTCATTCTTCTGCACGAAGTCGGCAATGCCGGCGATGGCGTCGATGGCGGCCTGGACGTCGGCCTTGGGCCGGCCGCGATAGCCCTCCAGCAACGGATAGAGCTTCAGGCCACGCAGCGCCGCCTCGATGTCGTCGCGCGTCGCTGGCAGCATCAGGGTCACGCTGTCGCGCAGCAGCTCGACCAACACGCCGCCGGTGCCGAGCGTCATCACCGCGCCGAACATCGGATCGCGGGTGAAGCCGACGATCAGTTCGGCGACGCCGTCGCGCACCATGCGCTCGGCATAGAGCCCGGTGCCAAGCGGCAACAGGTCATGCG
>NZ_RZSV01000288.1:0-6114 GCF_004023205.1 Mesorhizobium sp. M1A.F.Ca.IN.020.03.2.1
GTGTTGATCAACAGCCCGATGGTGGTGTCGGCAACCTCCTCGGTCAGCACGTCGGGCGTGTTGGTGACCATGACGCCGCGGGTCGCGGCATGACGAGCGTCGACGGAGTCATAGCCGACGCCGAAATTGGCGATGATCTCGAGATTCGGCAGCGCGTCGATCATGGCCGCGCTGATGCCGCCGAAGGAGGCGATGCCGCGCACGCTCTCGCGCATCTCGCCGGTGACGAGCGACGGATCGGCGCGCTCGATCCGCACGCGCTTGAACGCCTGGTCGATCCGGCCGATGGCATGGTCGTTGAAACGGCCCGGCACCAGGACGGCGACCGGCGACTTCGCTTCTGTCTGTGTCATTGACGCTCCACCGGCTTGCCGGTGGACTGGCGTACGTGCAGCTCCGGCTTGATCAATTCCTGCGACGGCCGCACGGCCTGCCCGTTCAGCTTGTCGAGCAGCGCGCTGGCGGCGCGGCGGCCGACCTCGCGCTGGCCATTCCAGACCGTGGTCAAGGCCGGCGTTGCTATCGCAGCCTCCTCCAGGTCGTCGTAACCAGTGACGGAGATATCGACGCCCGGCACCAGACCGGCGCGCGCGATGCCGTTCATCAGTCCGATCGCAACCAGATCATTCCAGCAGCAGGCGGCGGTCGGCTTGTCCTTCAGCGCCAAGAACTGTCCTGCAGCCTCGAAACCGGCCTGCTTGGTGCGCGGTCCAGGAATGCGCCAGGACGGCTTCACCTCCAGCCCGGCCGCTTCCATGGCGTTGACGTAGCCCTGGTAGCGGTCGCGGCCGGTCGAGGTCTGGTCCGTGCCGCCGATCATGGCGATGCGTTTGTGGCCGAGCGAGATGAGATGGTTGGTCGCGAGTGCCGTGCCATAGGCATCGTCGCCGCGGAAGACCGGCACGTCGGCGCCGGTAACGGTGCGCGCGATCAGCACCGCCGGGAGGCCGTTTTCCTCGGCCATGATGATGTCCTCGGCCGGCGTGCCTATGGCCGGCGACATGATGACGCCGTCGGCGCCGAGCTGCAGCAGCGTGTCGATGAAGGTGCGCTGCTTTTCCAGCTGGTCATAATGGTTGGACAGGATGAAGGTCTGGCGGCTGCGGTCGAGCTCGCTTTCTATCGAGCGCAGGATCTCGGCAAAGAACGGGTTCATGATGTCGTGCACGACGACGCCGACAATGCCGGAGCGCGAAGTGCGGAGCGACGCGGCCCGTCGGTTGTAGATATAGCCGATGGCGCGCGCGTGCTCCTTGATGCGCTCGCGCGTCGACCCCGCGACCAGCGGGCTGTCGCGCAGTGCCAGCGAAACCGTTGCCGTGGACACGCCAAGCGCATCCGCGATCGTCGAAAGCTTGATCTTCTGTGCCAGCCTTGGTCCCCGGGCCTTTAAACTGTTTAAATGGGGCTTATGCCATCGATCGAGGGCAAATCAAAGTTTTTTTGCCAAGCCCTCGGCTTCCGTGTCCAAGGAAGCGGAATTGTGCAAGCGAAGCCTGTGCTCGCGGTGGATGATGAAGAGGCCGCTGGCGACGATGATGGCCGCCCCGAGCAGGGTCCAGCGGTCGGGAAACTGGTGGAAGATCAGCCAGCCGGAGATGATCATCCAAATCATCTGCGAATAAGGGTAAGGCGCGAGCGCCGTCGTCGTCGCCAGGCGATAGGCCTGGACCAGGAGCCAATGGCCGCCGGCGCCGAAGACGCCGAGCATCAAAAGGATCACCCAGTGCCAGCCGTCCTGCGGCAGGGACAATGAGAAGGGCAGCATGGGCAGGAGCAGCACCGCCGGCGCCAGCGCCGAGAACAGGATCAGGCTTTCGGATGTCTCCGTCGACGACATGCGCCGGGTCATGATGACGTAAAAAGAGTTCGACAGCATCGAGCCCAGCGCGAAGAGATGGCCCATGCCGAACACGCCGACGCCGGGCCGGGTGATGATGAGGACGCCGACGAAGCCGGTGAGGATCGCCAGCCAGCGCCGCCAGCCCGCCCACTCGCCGAGCAGCGGGCCGGCCAATGCGGTGATCACCATCGGGCCGAAGAAATAGATCGAGGTGGTCTCAGCGAGCTGCAGCGTCCTGAGCGCCAGGATGTTGAACATGGTCGAGCCGAAAAGCAGACATCCGCGCAGAATGTGCGCCGGCAGGTTATTGGCGCGGAAGCGCGACGGCTCGCGCCAGCCGCGAAGGAAAACCCCGACAAGCAGGACATGCACGATGAAGCGGGCCCAGGCGACGATCAGCGCCGAGACGCCGGCGAGCACCAGATATTTGCTTGAGGTGTCGAGAAAGGTGAAGCAGACATAGACGCAGAGCATCAACAGCATCGCCGCGGGCGGCGTCGCGCTGTCGTCGTGATTTTTGGGAACGCTCAAAATCGGGCCGGAGGAGAGGTAGACGCCACCCTTTTGCGGCAATCGCCGCCGGCCGGCAAGCCAAAAGCGACTGGCCCAACAAGACGTGTCGACAGGCTTAGAGCGCAGTGCCTTGGCGATCAGCAGAACGTTCCTTGCTCGTCCGCCCGGGCGGAGCAAGGAGCGACGCGACGCGCGCAGACCCCAGGCTGACGAAGCAGGGAGGTCGCGGCCAATCTCGAACGTGCGCGACGTCGTCCGGACGAATGGTCAATCAGCCACCAAGAGCATCCTCCCCGAGGGTCAAGCATGCATGCGGGCGCCCTTGGTAATCTTGTCGACCAGCTTCTTTTCGGCGCGCAGCGCGATGCCGACGATCTTGGCGTCGTCCGGCGCGAATTCGGCGAAAACGGCGCGGTTGGCCAGGTCATGGCCGGTGGAGAACATCTCCTCGACATAGGCCGATGTCGTCACGCCGCGCTCCAGGGCCCGGCGGTGGATCGCAGCAAGCGTCGGCTCGTCCGCCGACAGCACGATAACGGGCTGGACCGAGAGCGGATTGAAGAGATTGCCGGCGCGGTCGCAATAGGGCTCGCCGATGATTTGAGGAGATTGCGCGACGATGCCGCTGGTCAGGAAAGCGGTAACGTTGAGCTTCTGCCAGACGGCGAGATCTTCCTTGAGGACCATTGCAAATTTCGTATCGAACACCAAAATGTTTCTCCCGGATGTGCATGAGGGACCATGGCGCACGATCTAGGCAATGAGGCGCTGGGAGGTCTTGAACGTTCGTGCGCTGAGGACGACCGGATCGTTTCGGCGCCCGGTGCCACGGGCCTCGAGCGCATCGAGGCGCGTTTCCACGGCAATGCCTTCGAATTGCACCGCCACGACACCTACGCCATCGGCGTGACGCTGGACGGCGTGCAGCGCTTCCACTATCGCGGCGCGCTTCGGCACAGCGTGCCCGGCCAGGTGATCGTGCTGCATCCCGACGAACTGCATGACGGCGGCGCCGGCACCGAGGACGGCTTACGCTACAGGATTCTCTATCTCGAGCCGTCGCTGCTGCTTGACTGCCTCCACGGTTCGCCGCTCCCTTTCGTTAAGGATGCTGTGGTGAGCGACCCTCAGTTGCGCGGCACGCTGCTGTCGGCGCTAACACCGCTCACCGAGGAACTCGACGACCTGTTCGTGGCGGATTTCATCGCGCAGCTGGCGCAGCAATTGAAACGCCATGCCGGACAGCCGGCAAAATCAGCGGGAAAAATCGCGTGGCGGGCTGCCGCGCTGGCCCGCGACTATCTCGAAGAAAACGCTGAACGGCCGGTGCGCTCCGACGAGCTGGAGGCGGTTACCGGCCTCGACCGCTACGCGCTGTCGCGCCATTTCCGCGCGACCTATTCGACAAGCCCGCATCGCTTCCTGTTGATGCGCCGGCTGCAGCGGGCGCGACGCATGATCGAAGCGGGAGAGCAGCTTGCCCAAACAGCTGTTGCGGCCGGCTTCAGCGATCAGAGCCATTTCAACCGGCATTTCAAGAAGGCGTTCGGGCTGACGCTGGGCGACGCTGGTGCGCGACGCGTAGCGTCGTCGCCCTTTCCGCCAAGCCGATGCTTGGTGGTGCCTGAGGCGACGATGCTGTGCATCGCGCTTGGGTCGCTCGAGACGACGCTTACGCGTCGCTCGTGGTCACCAACGCCCAGCGGCTAAGCGACGATGCTGCGCATCGCGCTCACGCGTCCTCGAGACGACGCTGCGCGTCGCTCGTTAATCATCCAGCTCGGCGTCGTCGTCGATGAGGATCAGGGCCTCGTTCGACAGGTTGGCCTCGATGCGGGCGAGCAGCTTGAACAGCGCCTTCTGGTCTTTCTTGTCGAGACCCCTTAGCGCCTGCTTCTCGGTCTTCTTGACCGATTTCTCGATGGCGCGGATGGTTTCGCGGCCGGAGCCGGTGAGGAAAATATGGGCCTGGCGGGCATCGGCGTTGGAGGCGCGCTTTTCGAGAAAACCCTGCGCCTGCAGCCTGTTGATGGTTTTTGTGATCGTCGGCGGACGTACGCCGAGCTTGTCGGCGAGATTGCCGGGTGTCTGGCCGTCTTCGCGGTCGAGCGCCAGCATGATCTGGTCCTGGCCGGCGTAGAAGCCATGTGCCAGAAGGCGCGCAGCAAGCGCCGTGCGCGCCAGCCGCGCTGCCGAATGCAGCCGGTTCATAGTCGCCGTTCTGTCCGCCTTGGCCATGGTCATTCCCTCTTCGGCCGAACCGGCGCGGGCAGCATAGAGGCTGTCCGGCGGCTGGCAAATGACGATTTAACGAGTCCGGCCTGCAAACACTTTGCCGGCAAGCATTGCGTTGCCCGCGCAGGTGATGCCAGATGTTTATTTCAGTTAGATGACAAACGACTTTTGGCCCGCCGGCATTCACAGCGGAACATCCCGGAGGGGCTCTGATGCCGTGCGGCTGCCCTGTTCCTTTAACCCACTGCGGCTGCCCCGATCGGGACCGGCTGGCCCATCGGTTTGGCGCGTGCAAAAGCGCGGCTCACGTCCTATATGAGGGCCGACAAATCCTTCGAGCACAGATTTTTCGAGGCAGGCCATGAGCGATGCACAGACGCAGATCCCCGTAACCGTTCTCACCGGCTATCTCGGCGCGGGCAAGACGACGCTGCTCAACCGCATCCTGTCGGAGAACCACGGCAAGCGTTACGCGGTCATCGTCAACGAGTTCGGCGAGATCGGCATCGACAACGATCTGATCGTCGAATCCGACGAGGAAATCTATGAGATGAACAATGGCTGCGTGTGCTGCACGGTGCGCGGCGACCTGATCCGCGTCGTCGAGGGCCTGATGCGGCGGCCCGGCCGTTTCGATGCCATCGTGGTCGAGACCACTGGTCTGGCCGACCCGGTGCCGGTGGCGCAGACCTTCTTCATGGACGACGATGTGCGCTCCAAAACCAAGCTCGACGCGGTGGTGGCGCTGGTTGACGCCAAGCACCTGCCGCTGCGCCTGAAGGACTCGAAGGAGGCCGAGGACCAGATCGCCTTCGCCGATGTGGTGGTGCTGAACAAGACCGATCTCGTCACTCCCGAAGAGCTCGAAAAGGTCGAGGCGACGATCCGCGCCATCAACCCGGCGGCCAGGATCCATCGCACCCAGCGCGCCGGTGTGGCGCTCGGCGAAGTGCTCGACCGCGGCGCCTTCGACCTGTCACGCGCGCTGGAGAACGATCCGCATTTCCTCGAGGCGCACGACCACGATCACGACCATGAATGCGGTCCGGATTGCGATCACGACCACCACCATCATCACGACGGGCACGATCACCATCACCACGGCCATCCTTCCGACATCCATGATGTCACGGTGAAGTCGGTCTCGCTGCGCGGCGGCGAGATGGATCCGAAGAAGTTCTTCCCCTGGATCGAGAAGGTGACCCAGATGGAAGGGCCGAACATCCTCAGGCTTAAGGGCATCATCGCGCTGAAGGGCGACGAGGATCGCTATGTCCTGCAAGGCGTGCACATGATCCTCGAAGGCGACCACCAGCGCGCCTGGAAGGACGGCGAGAAGCATGAAAGCCGGCTGGTCTTCATCGGCCGCGATCTCGACGCCGAGCGCCTCAGGAAGAGTTTTGAAGCTTGCCAGGCGGCTTGATTTCCGGACTTTCAGGCGTTAGCGCTGCCCCTACTTTCCTTCTCCCCTTGTGGGAGAAGGTGGCCGAGCGAAGCTCGGTCGGATGAGGGGTGTTCCAGCT
>NZ_RZSV01000289.1:0-6045 GCF_004023205.1 Mesorhizobium sp. M1A.F.Ca.IN.020.03.2.1
TCTCAGCATCGTCCATGATGGTTTCGCGACGGTCGCGCAACCTGTCGTCGCCGTTTCCGGCGCCCGCTGCCGGATTTCGCTCGACGCGCGCAAAAGCCCAGCTGCCGCCAACGCGCCAAGCATGGCGCTGCGCGCGGCTTGACCAAAGAACGAGGAGATCTGCGATGAGCGCCTTTGCCAATCTCGTGCCGATGGTAATCGAGCAGTCGAGCCGCGGCGAGCGCGCCTTCGACATTTTCTCGCGGCTGCTCCGCGAACGCATCGTCTTCATCAACGGCGAGATCAATGACGGCGTGTCGGCGCTGGTCTGCGCGCAGCTCCTGTCGCTGGAATCGGATCATCCCGACAAGGAGATATCGATCTACATCAACTCGCCGGGCGGCGTGGTGACCAGCGGCTTCGCCATCTACGACACCATGCAGTACATCTCCTGCCCGGTGTCGACGGTGTGCATGGGCTTTGCCGCCTCGATGGGCTCATTCCTGTTGATGGCAGGCTCGCCCGGTCGGCGCATCGCGCTGCCCAACACCAGGATCGTGCTGCATCAGCCGCTCGGCGGCTTCCAGGGCCAGGCCTCCGACATCCAGCGCCACGCCGAGGACATCCTGCGCACCAAGCGCCACATGACGGAGCTGTACGCCAAGCATTGCGACCGGACCTACGACGAGGTCGAGCGCACGCTCGACCGCGACTATTTCATGACCGCCGAGGAAGCTAAGGCCTGGGGGCTCGTCGACCATGTCTACGACACGCGCAAGAAGGCGGCCTGACCGCGCGGCAAATTGATTGCGGCGCATCTGGCCTCGCCTTCGGCGCGCCTCTATAGTTCGCGCATGATCCGAGCGCGTTCCTTGACGAATCTGGGTTTTGCCGTTGTCGCAGTCGCCGGCGTGCTTGCGGTCGGCACCGCCGCTTTTGCCGACGACAATTCGACACAAAAACTGCCCGGCGTGAGCAGCGACTACCGTATCGCCAAGCCCGCGCCGCAGCCCGAGCCTGACGACGCACTGCCAGCCGGCAGCAACGGCACGTTCAAGATCGGCGACACCGATGTCAGGATTTCGGGCAGCATAACCATCGACATGGCAACGGGCGCCATCAGGCCTCCCAACCACTGAAGCTTACCCCGCATTGCGGACGCCGGCGACGGACCTCCGGCTCGCAAAATGCAAGCCCCGCCACTGCTTCCGCAGGTGGACGGGGCTTTCATGGATCTGAAACCCAATTTTAGCCGGGAGTGGACTGCCGGCGTTCTGTTTCGGATGCAACGCGGCTTTCAGCCGACGATCCGACTATGGTCTCTGATTGTAGGAATCGGCAGGTCACGTTTTTCGGGAGGCGCTCACGCCTACCCTGGCACTATGCCCGCCGCGGCTCCATCGCTTCGTGGAGCCTCAAGGGACTGTCCGGTGGCGTCATGCTCCGCTCCTGGTCCGTTGTGGCAATGTCGTCCGAAGCGCAAATCGCTGAAGCCTGCGGCGTCTCGCAGGCCACCTCTGGGTGACGAGGCCATCGACAGACGGCCGGCTTCGTTGACGCCTTTGAGACTGCCCCCATGGGTCCGAGACGTCAACCGTTGAAGAGCCGGTTACAGAAAAATGTGATCGATCGGAGGTTACGTCCAGGTAAGTCGAATGCCTTCGACTGATCGGTCGCGACGGTTTTTGCAGCCGCTGTTTCCACAGCGCTTTGTCAGGAGGGTGTTCGGCCTTTGTTCTTTCCGCTTGCCCGCTCGCGCGAAAGGCGGTTAAACGCTTTGGTCGAGATTGTGGCGTCTCTCGACGCGGCGACGAGATTACCTACATAGGGGATGGCCGGGACAAACCCGCCAATCCAGCAAATTCCAGACCTGAGGCGGCGACCGGCGATGGCCGACCAAAAATATCTTTCCATTCGCGGCGCGCGCGAACACAATCTCAAGAACGTCGATCTCGACCTGCCGCGCGACAGCCTGATCGTCATGACCGGCCTGTCGGGATCCGGCAAGTCGTCGCTTGCCTTCGACACCATCTATGCCGAGGGTCAGCGTCGCTATGTCGAAAGCCTTTCGGCCTATGCCCGCCAGTTCCTGGAAATGATGCAGAAGCCGGACGTCGACCAGATCGACGGCTTGTCTCCCGCCATCTCGATCGAGCAGAAGACGACGTCGCGCAACCCGCGCTCGACAGTCGGCACCGTCACCGAAATCTACGACTATATGCGCCTGCTCTTCGCCCGCGTCGGCATTCCCTATTCGCCGGCCACCGGCCTGCCGATCGAAAGCCAGACGGTCAGCCAGATGGTTGACCGCGTGCTGGCGCTGGACGAGGGCACGCGTCTCTACCTGCTGGCGCCGATCGTGCGCGGCCGCAAGGGCGAATACCGCAAGGAACTTCTGGAGCTGCAGAAGAAGGGGTTCCAGCGCGTCAAGGTCGACGGCGTCTTCTACGAGATCGCCGACGTGCCGGCGCTGGACAAGAAATACAAGCACGACATCGACGTGGTCGTCGACCGCATCGTAGTTCGCGGCGATCTGGCGACGCGGCTTGCGGATTCGATGGAGACGGCGCTGAAGCTCGCCGACGGGCTTGCGGTGGCCGAGTTCGCCGACAAGCCGCTCGACGCCAGCCGGACGGGCGAGGACTCGGTCAACAAGTCGAAGAACGAGACGCATGAGCGCATCATGTTCTCGGAAAAATTCGCCTGCCCGGTGTCCGGCTTCACCATTCCCGAGATCGAGCCCAGGCTGTTCTCCTTCAACAATCCGTTCGGCGCCTGCCCGACCTGCGACGGCCTCGGCAGCCAGCGCGCCATCGACGCCAACCTCATTGTGCCGGACGAGAATGTCTCGCTGCGCGACGGCGCCATCAGCCCGTGGGCGAAATCGACCTCGCCCTATTACGCGCAGACGCTTGAGGCCTTGGGCAAGGCCTATGGCTTCAAGCTCGGCGACAAGTTCAAGGATCTGAGCGCCGAGGCGCAGCAGGCCGTGCTGCACGGCACGGGCGAGCGCGAGATCACCTTCCAGTATGACGACGGCCTGCGGTCCTACAAAACGACCAAGACCTTCGAGGGCGTCATCCCCAACCTCGACCGGCGCTGGAAAGAAACGGAATCGGCCTGGATGCGCGAGGAGATCGAGCGCTTCATGTCGGCCACCCCCTGCCCCGCCTGCAACGGCTACCGGCTGAAGCCGGAAGCGCTCTCAGTCAAGATCGCCGGCAGGCACATCGGCGAGGTCACGGAGCTGTCGATCCGCAAGGCCGACCGGTGGTTCACCGATCTGCCGGCGCAGCTCAACGAAAAGCAGAATGAGATCGCCGTCCGGGTGCTGAAGGAAATCCGCGAGCGCCTGCGTTTCTTGAACGATGTCGGCCTCGACTATCTGACGTTGTCGCGCAATTCCGGCACGCTGTCGGGCGGCGAGAGCCAGCGCATTCGTTTGGCCTCGCAGATCGGCTCAGGCTTGACGGGCGTGCTCTACGTCCTGGACGAGCCGTCTATCGGTCTGCACCAGCGCGACAATGCCCGCCTGCTCGATACGCTGAAGCACCTGCGCGACATCGGCAACACGGTGATCGTCGTCGAGCATGACGAGGACGCCATCCTGCATGCCGACTATGTCGTCGATATCGGCCCGGCCGCCGGCATCCATGGCGGTGAGATCATCGCGCAAGGCACGCCGCAGCAGATCATGGCGACGCCCGCCTCGATCACCGGCAAGTATTTGTCGGGCGAGCTCGAGGTCGCGACGCCGGCGGTGCGCCGCGAGGCGAAAAAGAACCGGCGTATCAAGGTCGTCGGCGCGCGCGGCAACAATCTGAAAAACGTCACGGCGGAGATCCCGCTCGGCACTTTCACCTGCGTCACCGGCGTCTCCGGCGGCGGCAAGTCGACCTTCCTGACCGAGACGCTGTTCAAGGCGGCCTCACGCCGCATCATGGGCTCGCGCGAGCATCCGGCCGAGCATGATCGCATCGAGGGCCTGGAGTTCCTCGACAAGGTCATCGATATCGACCAGTCGCCGATTGGCCGCACGCCGCGCTCCAACCCCGCCACTTATACCGGCGCCTTCACGCCGATCCGCGATTGGTTCGCCGGTCTGCCGGAGGCTAAGGCGCGCGGCTATCAGCCGGGCCGTTTCTCCTTCAACGTCAAGGGCGGCCGCTGCGAGGCGTGCCAGGGCGACGGCGTCATCAAGATCGAGATGCACTTCCTGCCCGACGTCTACGTCACCTGCGACGTCTGCCATGGCAAGCGCTACAACCGCGAGACGCTGGACGTGCTGTTCAAGGGCAAGTCGATCGCCGACGTGCTCGACATGACGGTCGAGGAAGGCGTCGAGTTCTTCTCGGCGGTGCCCGGCGTGCGCGACAAGCTGGAGACGCTGAAGCAGGTCGGGCTCGGCTACATCCACATCGGCCAGCAGGCGACGACGCTCTCCGGCGGCGAGGCGCAGCGCATCAAGCTGGCCAAGGAACTGTCGCGCAAGGCGACCGGTAAGACGCTCTACATCCTGGATGAGCCGACCACCGGCCTGCATTTCCACGACGTCGCCAAGCTTCTGGAAGTGCTGCATGAGCTGGTCGACCAGGGCAACACGGTGGTGGTGATCGAGCACAACCTCGAAGTCATCAAGACCGCCGACTGGGTGCTCGACCTCGGCCCCGAGGGCGGCGACGGCGGTGGCGAGCTGGTAGCCTCCGGCACGCCGGAAGCGATCGTGCGCGAAAAGCGCAGCTACACCGGCCAGTTCCTGAAGGAGCTTCTGGAGCGGCGCCCCGGGGGCAAGCGCGAAGCGGCCGAGTGAGCAAGTGGGTCGGCAAGCGTTTGGAACAGTCTCAAATGAAGATCAGGCAAGCGCTTGCAGGTGATCTCCAAGCTGTCGTCGCGATAACCACGGACGCCTACGCCCCCTATACCGCCCTGTTCGGCGCGCCGCCGATCCCGGTGACCGAGGACTATGCACCCCGCATTGCGCGCGGCGAGGTCTGGCTGCTGGAGGATGGTTCCGATCTGGCCGGGCTGCTTGTCCTCGAGCGGCACGACCATCATGCCATGATCTTCAGCGTTGCCGTTTCGCCGGCCTTCCAGGGCAGGAAGCTCGGCATCAGGCTGCTCGACTTCGCCGACGAGCAGGCGCGGTCATGGAGCGTGCCGGAGGTGCGGCTCTACACCAATTCGCGCATGGAGCGGAACATCGCGCTCTATTCGGCTTACGGCTATCGGGAGACGGGTCGCCGCGCCAACCCATACCGGCCAGGATGGATATTGGTCGACATGGCCAAGCCGGTCGACAAAGCAGCCTGAGCCGTACTCAAAACTCGGAGGAGGAAGACGATGATCCAAGGAAAGATCCGCTCCGGCATGGGCGGCTGGACCTTCGAGCCCTGGGACACCTCCTTCTATCCGGACAAGCTCGCCAAGGCCAAGCAGTTGCACTTTGCCAGCCGCCAGGTGCCGAGCATCGAGGTCAACGGCACCTATTATTCCAGCTTCAAGGAGCCGACCTTCGTCAAGTGGGCGAACGACACGCCGGAGGGCTTCGTCTTTTCGCTCAAGGGCAACCGCTTCGTCACCAACCGCCGCGTGCTTGGCGAGGCCGGGGAATCGATAATGCGCTTCCTCGGCTCGGGCATTGTCGCGCTCGGCGACAAGCTGGGACCGATCCTGTGGCAGTTCGCGCCGACGAAGAAATTCGATGCCGACGATCTCGAGGCCTTCCTGAAGCTGCTGCCCGAGAAACAGGACGGCGTGCCGCTGCGCCATGCGCTCGAAGTGCGGCATGACACCTTCATCGTGCCGGAATTTCCGGCTCTGGCGCGCAAATACAATGCCGCCATCGTCTATGCCGACCACGCCAAATATCCGGCGATCGCCGACGTCACCGGCGATTTTGTCTATGCCCGCCTGCAAACCGGCAGCGACGACAATCCCGATTGCTACACGCCGAAAGGGCTCGACGAATGGGCGGGCCGCGTCAAGACCTGGGCGGAAGGCGGGCAGCCGGCCGACCTGCCGCGCGCCGATCCCAAGACCGACGCGCCGGTTAAGCCGCGCGACGTG
>NZ_RZSV01000028.1:0-36533 GCF_004023205.1 Mesorhizobium sp. M1A.F.Ca.IN.020.03.2.1
GGCGATGATCGCCTTCATCGGCGGCCTGTCGGCGGCCACCGCCATGGTCATCGTCGAGAGCGTGGCGCTGTCGATCATGATTTCCAACGACCTCGTCATCCCGCTGTTCGTGCGTCGATTGCTCAAGACCACTTCTTCGGAGAACGAAGACTGGTCGACGCTGATCCTGAACGTTCGGCGAGCGTCGATTTTCATCATGCTGTTCATCGCCTTCCTCTATTACCGCGAGAGCACCAACAGCGCGCGGCTGTCCTCGATCGGGCTGATGTCCTTCGCAGCGATCGCGCAATTCGCGCCCGCCCTGGTCGGCGGGCTGATCTGGCGCCGCGCCAATGGCCGGGGCGCCGCGCTCGGCATGGTCGCCGGCATCGCGGTCTGGGGTTACACGCTGCTGCTCCCTTCCCTCGTCGGTCCCGGCTCCGACTTTGTCGTCCATGGACTGTTCGGCTTCGAGGCGCTGAGACCCCAGGCGCTGTTCGGCACCGTCGGCGAGCCGCTGAACCACGGCGTGCTGTGGAGCCTGTCAGTCAACACGCTGTTCTTCGTGATGGGTTCGCTGTCGCGCGCATCGGTGCCGCTGGAGCGCATCCAGGCGGCGATCTTCGTGCCGCGCGAGGCGGGGCCGATGCCAAGCCTGCGCCGCTTCCGCACCGCGGTCACGGTCAACGACCTCAAGGACACGATTTCCCGCTATCTCGGCGTCGAGCGCACCGAGCGCTCCTTCCAGTCCTTCGAGAAGAACGCGAACGTCTCCCTGCACGGCAAGGAACAGGCCAGCATGGACGTCATCCGTTTCTCGGAGCAGTTGCTGGCGAGCGCCGTGGGCTCGTCGTCGGCGCGGCTTATCCTGTCGCTGCTGTTCCGCCGCAACGACCGCGACTCCAAGGATGCCTTCCGGCTGCTCGACGACGCCACCGAGGCGCTGCAGCACAACCGCGACCTGCTGCAGATCGCGCTCGACCAGATGGAGCAGGGCATCACCGTCTTCGACCGAGATTTGCGGCTGATCTGCTGGAACCGGCAATACCGGGCGCTGTTCGACCTGCCCGACGAGATGGGCCAAGTGGGCGTGTCGCTCGACCAGATCCTGCGGCATCTGGCCGAGCGCGGCGATATCGCCGCCGACCAGCGGGTGACGATGCTCAACCGGCTGACCAGCTTCGTCGGTCCTTGGCAGATGGAGCTCAGGACCAGCGGCCGCATCCTGGAGCTGCGTTCCAACCCGATGCCCGACGGCGGCATCGTCGCCACCTATGCCGACATTTCCGGCCGCGTCGAGCAGGACCTGGCGCTGAAGCGGGCCAATGAATCGCTGGAGCAGCGGGTCAGGAGCCGCACCGCCGAGCTCACCCGCGTCAACGAGGAGCTGGCGCAGGCGCAGATGCTTGCCGAGGAGGCCAATCTCAGCAAGACGCGCTTCCTCGCCTCCGCGGGCCACGACATCCTGCAGCCGCTCAACGCCGCCAGGCTCTATTGCTCCTCGCTGATCGAGAAGGCCGGCAAGGGGCCGGCCGGCAGGGCCGCGACCAACATTGAATCCTCACTGGAATCGGTCGAGACCATCCTCGGCGCGGTGCTCGACATATCGCGGCTCGACGCCGGCGCGTTGAAGCCCGAGGACACCGCCTTCAGCCTCGGCGGGCTGCTTGGCCAGATCGGCAACGATTTTCGCCCGCTCGCCGCCGAAAAGAAGCTCGGCCTGAAAATCATGCCGTCGTCGCTCGGCGTGATGACCGACCGCAATTTGCTTCGCCGGCTGATCCAGAACCTCGTTTCCAATGCGATCAAATACACGCGCGAAGGCCGCATATTGGTCGGCGTGAGAAGGCGCGGCGAGCTGGCCGAGATCCAGGTGATCGACACCGGCATCGGCATTGCCGCCGACAAGCTGAACACCGTCTTCCACGAATTCACCCGGTTGGACGAGGGCGCTCGCGAGGCCGAAGGCCTTGGCCTTGGCCTTTCCATCGTCGACCGCATCGCCAGGGTTCTCAGGCTCGAGATCCGCATCTTCTCCAGCCCCGGCAAGGGCACGCGTTTTTCCGTCATCCTGCCGGTCGCCGCGATCGCGGCGCCGCCGCGCGAGACGGGAAAGGCCTCCGCGCGCGCGCCATCCTCACTTGCCGGACTCAATGTGCTGTGCATCGACAATGACGCGCGCATCCTCGACGGCATGCGCCTGCTGCTCGAAGGCTGGGGCTGCAGCGTCGAGACCGCTTCGGGATCGCAGGACCTGATGCGCCCGGGTGCGGCAAGGCCGGATGTGGTGCTCGCCGACTATCATCTCGACGGCGGTACCGGGCTCGACGCCATCGCCAGGCTGCGCGCCGCCTACGGCAAGGATCTGCCCTGCGTGCTGGTCACCGCAGACCGCTCCAGCGAGGTGCGCACTGCTGCTGGTCTGCTTGATGTGCCGGTGATCAACAAGCCGCTGAAGCCTGCCGTGCTGCGCTCGATGATGGCGCGCGTCAGGGCACTGGCGCCCGCGGCGGAATGATCAGCTCACCGGCTGCAGCGGGTCGCCGCCGATCTTGGAAAGCTGGATGACCGCCTGGGTGCGGCTGTCGACGCCGAGCTTCTGCAATATAGCCGAGACATGCGCCTTGATGGTGGCTTCGGAGACGCCGAGCTCATAGGCGATCTGCTTGTTGAGCAGGCCTTCGGCCAACATGCCGAGCACCCTCGTCTGCTGCGGCGTCAGCGCCTGCAGGCGCTTGATCAGATCGGAAATCTCCGGGTCGCGCTCGACGCCGAGCTCGATGCCGGCGGGTGCTGCGATATCGCCGGCAAGCACGGTCAGGACGGCGCTGCGTATCTCCTCCATGCTTGCCGATTTGGAGATGAAGCCGGACGCGCCGAGATCGAGCGCGCGGCGGATGGTGGCTGGATCGTCATGAGCCGACACCACCACCAGCGGCACCGAGGCATGGATGCCGCGCAGCGAGATCAGTCCGGACAGGCCGCTGGCGCCCGGCATCGACAGATCGAGCAGCACCATGTCGATGTCTTCATTGGCGACGACCAGCGCCTTGGCGCTTTCGAAATCGCCGGCCTCATGGATGGCGGCGACGTCGCCTATGCCGGCGAGCGCTTCCTTCAGCGCGCCGCGAAACAGCGGATGGTCGTCGGCAATGACGAAAGTGTGGCCCGACGGCAAATACTCCTCCCCGGATCCCATTGCTGACTGAGTGCTTTCTTAGGGGATCGGAACGATTATGCGGCGGCGCGGCGCGTTTTCAAGCAGCAAAGGCCGCGCGCGCAGGCTTTTTCCCGGGAGCTCAGGTCTTTTGCGGGCTGGGCTTTGCGCCACCGTCGCCTTCCTGCCTGTCGATGTCCTTGACGATATCCATGAAGCTGCGGAAGAAGCGCTCCATGTAGCTCATCGTCTTGTTGAAATCCTCCTCGCTCGGCAGTTGGGACTCCAGCCGGGCCGAGAGCGAGTTCTCGAGCTTCGCGACGCGCTCGTCGAGTGCCTTCACCGTGCTCTGCAGCCGGTCGATCTCGTCCTGGAAGGCGGAGCGCTCGTCGGCGGCCAACTTGCAGACGAGCTGGCCGGAGCGCTCCTCGCAGATCGACATGGCGCCGGTCTGGGTGTCCATGCGGACATAGCCGTTGGCGGACTTTTCGAGCCGATAGCGGTCCGTCTCCTCGGAATAGGCCGATGCGGCGACCAGCGAGCAAAGCGCCGCCGGGATTAGAATGTGCTGCAGACGCATGTTATCCTCCATGAGCCGTTGTGCGAACAATATCACAGGTTTGCGCCTGAAATGGGGAAGAGTTCGCAAGCACCCTTTCCCCCATGGATCGTTCGGACTATAGCGCGCCAATGTCTCAGTTTATCTACAAGATCGCGCCTGAAGCCATGTGGCGCGAAGCGGAACGGAACGGCCGCTTCACCGGGGCGCCGATCGACATCGCCGACGGCTTCATCCACTTTTCCACCGCAACTCAAGTGCGCGAGACGGCGGCCAAGCATTTCGCCGGCCAGGCGGACCTGCTTCTCATCGCTGTCGACGCGGCAAAGCTGGGCGACGCGCTGAAATACGAGGTGTCGCGCGGCGGCGCCCTGTTCCCGCATCTCTACGCCGCGCTCGCCCTCGACGCCGTTCTCTGGGTGAGGCCGTTGCCGCTCGGCGCCGACGGCCACGAATTCCCGCCGCTGGAGGACGAATGAGCGTGCTCGACCGGATCGGCCAAAAGCTGCTTTTCTCGTTCGACCCGGAAACGGCGCATGGCCTGTCGATCGCGGCTTTGCGCTGCGGCCTGCCGGCCGCCTCGCCTCCCCCGCGCGACGCGCGGCTCGAGGTCAGCGTCTGCGGGCTCGATTTTCCGAACCCGCTCGGCATGGCGGCCGGCTACGACAAGAACGCCGAAGTGCCGGACGCGCTGCTCAAACTTGGCTTCGGCTTCGCCGAGGTCGGCACCATCACGCCGCTGCCGCAATCGGGCAATCCAAAGCCGCGCATCTTCCGGCTGACCGCGGACGAAGCGGTGATTAACCGGCTCGGCTTCAACAATGAAGGGCATGGGGCCGCCGAAAGACGGCTTGCCGCGCGCAAAGGGCGGCCGGGTATTGTCGGCGTCAACATCGGCGCCAACAAGGACAGCGCCGACCGCATTGCCGACTATGAGCGCGGCGTCGCCCGCTTCGCGGCTCATGCCAGTTATCTGACGGTCAACATCTCCTCGCCCAACACGCCGGGCCTGCGCAACATGCAGGCGCGCGAGCAACTGGGCGAACTCCTGTCGCGCGTGGTGGCGGCGCGCGCGGCTGCGTCGGTTCAGCCGCCCATCTTCCTCAAGATCGCGCCGGACCTCGTCGAAGCGGAACTGGAAGACATCGCCGCCGAAGTCATCGAGAAAAAGATCGACGGGGTCATCGTCTCCAACACGACGCTTGCCCGGGTCGGGTTGCGCAGCGCAAGTCTGGCCGGCGAAGCCGGCGGGCTGTCAGGCAAGCCGCTTTTCGAGCGCTCGACGGCGGTACTCGCCCGGATGCGCAAGCTGCTCGGCTCACAAGTGACGATCGTTGGGGTCGGCGGCGTCGACTCGGCGGAAACCGCGCTGGAGAAGATCCGCGCCGGCGCCGATCTCGTCCAGCTCTATACCGGCATGATCTATGCCGGCCCGGCGCTGCCTGGCCGCATCGTTGCCGGCATGGCGCGGTTTGTGGAGCGCGAGCGGCTTGGCTCGATCCAGGATTTGCGCGACTCGGCTTGCGAGCGCTGGGCTTCAAAGCCGATCAGCTGAATGCCGTGCGCATCCTGAGCCTCAGCACCGCAAGCAGGCTGAAACCCCGCACCAGCAAAAAGACGTGCAGCGCGGCCCATAGGCCGTTGTTGCCGAAGGCGGGTGCCAGCGTGATCAGTGCCGCGGCGAAGGCCAGGAAAGACAGGAGCATCATGTTGCGCATGTCGCGCGACCAGGTGGCGCCGATGAAGACGCCGTCCATCTGAAAGGCGAGCACGCCGCTCAGCGCGGTGAAGGCCGCCCAGGGCAGATAAGTGTCGGCGACCGCGCGGACTTCCGGAGCGGTCGTCACCATCGCCACCAGCTGTGCGCCGGCCGTCAGCAGGATAAGACTGGCGGCAGCCGCCAGGCCAACGCCCCAGATCAGCGTCAGCCGGACAGCTTGCCGGAAAGGGGTGGCCGCATGCGCGCCGATGGCGCGGCCTGCCAATTGCTCGGCTGCGGTGGCAAATCCGTCCAGGAAATAGCCGGCGACGAGGAAGAAGTTCATCAGCACGGCGTTGGCGGCGAGCGTCACCGTGCCAAACTGCGCGCCCTGCCTGGTGAACAGCGCGAAGGCGGCAAGCAGCGAGAAGGAACGGATCATGATATCGCGGTTGAGCGACAGCATGCGCAAGTAGGCCGGCAGGTCGAGGATGCGCCGGCGTGACGGCCGCTCCAGCTTGCGGAACCGCCTCAGCACGATGGCAAGGCCGAGCATCATGGCCAGGAACTCGCCGGTGACGGTCGCCCAGGCAACGCCCGCCACGCCCCAGCCGAGCTCGAGGCCGAGCAGGAAGCAGAGCAGGATGTTGATGCCGTTGAGCACGGCCTGCAACATCAGCCCTATCCCGCCCTCGCCACGCCCCAGAACGTAGCCCAAAATGGCGTAGTTGATGAGCGAGAAGGGCGCGGCAATGAGCCTGATGCGGATATAGACCGACATCGCCGCGCTGACACGCGGCTCGGCGCCCATGAACCACTGGCCGCCTATCGCAAACAGCGGCGCAAGTGCTGCAAGCACCACGCCGGCGACGACCGCGATCAGCACGGCCCGCCAGAGCACCGCCTGCTCCTCCAGCGGATCGCCGCGTCCGAAAGCCTGAGCGACGAGGCCGGTGGTGCCGGAGCGCAGGAAGTTGAAGGTGGTGAAGACGACGTCGAAGACCAGCGCGCCTGCCGCCAGTCCGCCGAGAAGAGCCGCATCGCCGAACTGCCCGATCACCGCGGTGTCGACGATGCCGAGCAGCGGCGTCGTCAGATAGGCAAGGGTCATCGGCACAGCGATCGCCAGCACCGACCGGTTGGTGACGATGAAGGTCCCGGCGTTGATGTGGGTCGCACCCTTGTCCAAGGATTGCTGCCTTGCTCATTGCGGCTTGCTAGAACGGCCGATGTGCCCCAGTTTGCCGCTGCCGCGCAATCGCCATCGGGTGACGGCCAACCGAATTCCAGCTCTGGCGCAGGCCGCCCCATCATGCCTTTGCAGATCGTCCACCATCCCGACTACGACGCCGGCTTTGCCGTCAATCACCGCTTTCCGATGAGCAAATATCCGTTGCTGATGGAGGCTTTGCACAGCCGCGGGCTGGCAGCAGCGGGAGCGCTTTCGATGCCGGAACGGGCGCCGGCGGCGTGGCTCAAGCTCGCGCACGAGGCCGGCTATGTCGACGAGGTGCTCGCTTGCGAGGTGCCTGAAAAGATCGAGCGCGAGATCGGCTTCCCGGTCAGCCAGCGCGTGTCATTGAGAGCGCAGCTAGCAACGGCAGGCACGGTGCTGGCGGCGCGGCTGGCGCTGAAACACGGCATAGCCTGCAACGCCGCCGGCGGTAGCCACCATGCCAGGCGTGCCCAAGGCGCGGGCTTCTGCACCTTCAACGACGTGGCCGTGGCTTCCCTGGTCCTGCTTGCGGAGGGCGCCGTCGAAAACATCCTGGTCGTCGATCTCGACGTGCATCAGGGCGACGGCACGGCGGACATTTTGAAGGATGAGCCGCGCGCCTTCACCTTTTCCATGCATGGCGAACGCAATTATCCGGCGCGCAAGATCGCCTCCGATGTCGATATCGCGCTGCCGGACGGCACCGGCGACGCTGCCTATCTCGACCGGCTCGGCGCCATTCTTCCAGAGCTTTGCGCAAGGCGGCGCTGGGACATCGTGTTCTACAATGCCGGCGTGGATGTCCATGCCGAGGACCGGCTTGGCCGGCTGACATTGACCGACAACGGCCTGCGCAGCCGCGAGGAGCTGGTCATCAGCCATTTCCGCAAGGCCGACGTCCCGCTATGCGGCGTCATCGGCGGCGGCTATTCGAGCGACGTGCCGGCGCTTGCCGCGCGCCACGCCATTCTGTTCGAGGTCGCGGCCGCGTATGCCTGACGCTCGCCAGGCTACTTCCTGTAGCTCGCAATCCTGAGCAGGATAAAGGCGGGCACGACGATCGCGGCGCCGAGCAGGATATAGCCCAGGAAGCGGTCGAGAGTATGGAAGCCGAGATTCCACAGGTCGATGAAGAACTGGCGGATGCCGTAGAGCACGTCCATCGGCGACCAGCCGAAAGCGTGCATGACGAGGCCGACAAGGAAGGAAACCACCAGCAGCTTCACAAGCACCCTGAGTGGCGTATCGCCGAGAAAGCGTGTCAGTGCGGACAAGGCCGTTCTCCGGTTCGAGCTGCCCGATTCGGGGCGCGACCTCAGAAATACGCACTCGGATACCCGGCATCAAGCCGAAGGCCGCGCGCGAAGCTATTGTGCCGGCGGCCTTGATAGCCCGATCCGGCCGGCACACGTGGCTCGCTCGCTCAGATTCTCCACCGGAAGATGCGGGCCCAAAGCGGCCGGTCGCGGTAGACTTCCCTGGAGCGCCACAGCCTGTTGTAGCGGTTGCCGCCGCCGATACCGAGGTGCGATATCGGCTTGCCGCCCCGCTTACGCTTGATCGCGACCGGCTCGCCATCATGGCTGAGGCAATGGCCGAAATCCGCGGACGGCTGAAGAGGCGCGGCAGATGGCACAGACCTGAGGGCTTCGCCGACGATGAGGTCTTCCGGTTCGCAGGTCAGCGCGACGGCCTTGCCGAACAAGGTCGGGCCTGTGGGGCAGAGCGCAGTCGGCCCGTAATATTCCCGTTTCACATTGGCGCAGACAAGCTCGATCGCCTTGGCGAGCGCCTTGTGGCGAGGCGGCGCGGCAACAACCCCGATGCTGGTGTCCCACGGGGTCGAGCTGAGGAAATCGCGAAAGATCGACAATTTTCCATCGGCGCGAGGCACTCCGCGCAGGAAGAAATAGGAAAGATCGGCATAAAGGCCGCCTTGCTCATAAAGCAGACAATATTTGGCGAGGTCCGCCTTGTATGAATAAGGTCGCAGCGTCCTGAAAGCCGAAAGCACCTCTGCTCCGAAATGCGTCGAAATGAACTCCGCCAACGCCGCTTCCCGGAACAGGCGGTGCTCGTCGCCCGGATGAGCAGCCGTGAGCGAGTGGATGTTTTCGGCAACGAGCCCGGAAAGGTGCTCGCTGCCGCCGTCGGTGATCAGAATGCTGAAGAGAGGCATCCGGCTTCCGTCTCGATCAAGGTGCCTTGGTGAGCCTTCAACTTGCCCCAGTCTCGCCACTGGTGGGGACTGGCCTTCAGATAGGCCAGGTGCCGATCGGCGAAGTCTTGCGCGGCGCTCTGGATCAGTTCGGCCTTGTCCTGGCCGCGATCAAGATCGATCGGATTTTCCACAGTCACCCGTATCCTGCCTGTGCTGTCGTCACAAACGACGAAGACCGGCAGCAGGGGAGCGCCGGCGATCCTGGCCAACCGGGGCGCGCCGCCCGCAAATTCAATGACCGACTGGCCGATTCGCGCACGCACGAGCAACTCACCCTCCCAGGCGCCAGCGGTGATGGACGCAAACTTGCCCTGGCGAAGCAACCGCCTGGCCTCCTTCATGCTGGCGGCGGGATTCGCGCGGTCGATCACGATACGGCCCGCGGCATGTCTGAGCTCGACGCCGGTTCTAATCGGGTTGAGGAACCGGATGCCGAAGCGCGATTTCGAGAAACCGTGCTCGGGCCTGCTGACATGGAAGACATCGAAGCCGGCTTTGGCGAAAACCATCTTCGCCGCAAGCGCATTGAAGGCGAAATGCGCAATCCACAGGACGGCGCCACGGCCCTGTTCGCGCGCCGCATCGAGATGCTCGGCGCCGAGGAGTTCGATCTCGGGTCGCCAGCCGACGAGCCACTCGCGGACGATCTGGATGTTGTGTTCGCTGCGCATCGCGTCGACCCGGAGCCGGTCCTCGCGGCCGGCTATGCCAAAGGCGGCAAGATCCGGTTGGTCACCAACGTCGCGCCGAGACTCAGGCGCCCGTTTCAGCCGCTCCAGCCAAAGGCAGACACTGCGCCATCTCTTCTCAGGCACGAAAAGAGAGACGAATACAAAAACAGGAAGCCTCAGCAGGAATCCGAGATCTTCCACAGCAAAGGCTTTTCCGGAGCGAGAGGCTCGCTTCCTCTTCCGAACATTGATTTCCAAGCTGGGTCCCCACCCTTAACCCCTGAGCCATTACCATGTTGTGGCGCGGCGTCAAAGCGCCGGTGGATGGCTCTCGGCTTTCAATGTATCGCCGATTGCTAGATGCGGGGCCATCATGGTAACGAGGCTGTTGCGCGGGTATGATGTAATGGTAGCCTGTCAGCTTCCCAAGCTGAACGCGCGGGTTCGATTCCCGCTACCCGCTCCATCCCTCGCTACAGTGCCGCGCGGTCGCAGCGATCTGGCAGAGCGTCCTCAGGCGGCCGATGGCGAATGCGATCGTTGCCGCTTGCCGGTCAGGCCAGCACGCCGCAGAGGGGAAGATGCTTTGCGGCCTCGGCGGCTTCCATCCGCACGATGGCGCGCGACAGGCCGCCGCGTTCCTCGATCCACAGGCGAACCCAGTCGGGATATTGCGAGATCAGGTACCCGGCGGCGATTGCGTTCTCATGGGCGCCGACGCCGTAAGGCAGATGGAAGCCGAAGGATGCACGCGGCGTGATGCAAAGCTGCTCGGCGGGCAAAGACAGATAGAGCGTGCAGGCGCTGTCGCAGGCACCGTCGAATTCCACAGGCTCGTTCGCGGCGCGCAGCTCGGCGACGTGCAAAGCGAAGATCACGATCTGACCGCCGGGATTTTCCTGCACCGTTTCGGCATCTGCGGGCAGCGTTGTCAGGGCGGCGGCGAGGAACGCTAGCGCCTTGGCTATCAGCCTCCGCTTAACCCGCGCGCGCGGCAGATCGGCGTGCATATTGGTGACCTCGCTCATCCGGCGAGACCAAGGCTAACATTGCGATGGTTAACAACAGGCAGCTTTGAAAACATCGAACATCCAGATCGCCCAACTGCCCGCATCCTCTCAACAGCAGGGGGACTGGAAAATCAACGTGCTTTTTGACCGCACTCCGAAGGGAGCCACCTCGTTCGGCGAAAGCGCGCAAACGAAAGAGCCGCTCGAAAGGCGAGGGGCTTGGGCCTAGAAGAGGATCGCCGCGCGATCTATGGCGGAAAAGAAGCCAGCCACCTTGCGGCGGCCGGCTCTGGACCGGTTGAGCAATCCAGGACCACGTCTCGGTCCGGAATTCCGTAAAAACAGTTCTTTACTGCGGGTGAGCGGCTCTTATCCAAAGCTGAACCGCTATGGACCCCTAAAGCCAAAAGCCAATCCAAACACGTTCGCGCCAGCAGCGGCGACGCCAGCGGCCACGACGCCAGTAGCGGCGGCAAACACGTCTCCAAACGCGGCGCCGTCTGCGGCGGCGACGGCCGTGATGCCAATGACGATGGTAAACCTGCTCCACTTCAGCACGTTCGTGTCCATCCTCGAAGACGGCAGTATCGGGCTTATCGAGTTCATCGAGAATTCCGTTGCCGCTTGGAATTCCGGCAACCGCCCTACTGGGGCCAGCCAGGGTTGCAATTGCCGCTGCCCCCGCAACGCCAAGCATTCCAGTGAGAAACAAGCGACGTTCCATCAAAGACCTCCCGATAGTTCAGCATCGGCAGGTGGTTCCCTCACCCAAACGGGCTCCAGCGAACTGCCGATCTGTTTGAACGCACAGGTAGCATTCTCGTTCCATTACCCCACTTCGCGCAGGATGAAGTCGTGCAGCATCTTGGCGGCGGGCGAGAGCGCCCGGTTCCTGACCGTGATCAGGCTGTAGGGCCGGACCTCGATGTCGAACTCGGTCTGAACGACATCGATCGCTCCGGACAGCCCGTCGCCGCTCTGGATGAACTTGGCCACCTGCACCGAAACGGGGGCGATGGCGTCAGATTGCGCCACCATTACCAGCGTCAAGAGCAGCGACGAGGTGTTGAGGATGCGGTCGGGAAGCGGGATGTTGCGGTTCAAGAAATTGCTTTCCATCGCCTGGCGCAGGGGCGAGCCGCCGGACTGGAAGACCCAATCATAGGCAGCCGTCTCCTCCAGGCCGACCATCCCGCCGCCGGCAAGCGGATGGCCGCGGCGCACGATCAGGCAGGCCTTCTCGATGCCGATGACGCGCGATTCGAACAGCCGCGGATTGAGGTCATCGGGGATGCGGGCGATGATGAAGTCGTGGCGGGAGGCGATCAGCTCGCGAGCGAGCACGTTCGAGGTCTCGACCTGCATGGTGATCTCGATGCGCGGATAGATGCGGCGGATCTCGCGAATCGCCGGCACCGCCAGTTCGATCGCCGGCGCAGTCACGGCGCCGAGAAACACCGAGCCGCCCTTGCCTGCCTTGAGTTCCGAAATCTCGCGGTCGGCTTCGCGCATTTCGAGCAGGATCGAGCGGGCGCGCCTGGCGAGCGCCTGACCGTAAGGGGTCAGCGTCACGCCGCGCGGCAGCCGCTCGCACAATTTCACGTCGAGCACCGCCTCCATCTCGGCGATCATGCGCGAGGCCGCCGGCTGGGAAATATTCATCACCTGGGCGGCGGCGCTCACCCGTCCGTGATCGTCGAGCGCGGCGATCATTCGCATATGGCGCAGGCTCAGGCCGCTGCGCAGGAGCGTTTCGCCGTCCCCCGGAAGCTTTTCGTAACTCCCTGAAATCGCATCAGGATCCCGCAGCGCCGCCATGATTTCCCAGCCTCTCCGGCAGTTCTCTGCTCTACGCTAAATCATACCAGTTTCGGTATATCAACCAGCAAAGATCGCATTTGACAGTTATGTCAAAGGGACACACCCTTCGCGCGTTCCGAGACGCAGCGATCGGCAACGAGCAAAATCGTATCGATTGAAACTGCGTCGCGGGGCCGATTGGGAGGATACCGGAGATCGATAAAGCCGACAGAGGCGCGACTGCGCTCCTGTTCGACTGCGCGGCCCGCGAAGCCCCGAGGTGTCGCGTCCATCAACCAGGGAGAGTAAATGTGAAGATCATCAAGACGCTGGCCGCCGTCGCGGCCCTTGGCATTGCCGCCACGACCTATTCGGCGCACGCGGCCGACAAGGGTCTCGTCGGCGTGCTGATGCCGACCAAGACCTCGCAGCGCTGGA
Organism: Mesorhizobium sp. M1A.F.Ca.IN.020.03.2.1; assembly: GCF_004023205.1. Classification (NCBI taxonomy): domain Bacteria; kingdom Pseudomonadati; phylum Pseudomonadota; class Alphaproteobacteria; order Hyphomicrobiales; family Phyllobacteriaceae; genus Mesorhizobium; species Mesorhizobium sp. M1A.F.Ca.IN.020.03.2.1. The sequence continues at coordinate 12,751 of NZ_RZSV01000028.1, forward strand.
TCAACGACGGCGACGCCGTCAAGTCCCAGCTCGAAGCGCTGGGCTACACGGTCGACCTGCAATACGCGCAGGACGACATCCCGAACCAGCTCAGCCAGCTGGAAAACGAGATCACGAAAGGCCCGAAAGCGCTGATCATCGCTTCGATCGACGGCACCACCATGGCCGATGCGCTGCAGAAGGCCAATGACGCAGGCGTCGTCACCATCGCCTATGACCGGCTGATCAAGAAGACCCCGAATGTTGACTACTACACCACCTTCGACAATTTCGGCGTCGGCGTGATTCAGGCGAATTCCCTGGTCAAGGGCCTCAAGGAGCGCTTCCCGAACACCAAGCCGTGGAACGTCGAGCTGTTCGGCGGCTCGCCCGACGACAACAACGCCTTCTTCTTCTACAACGGCGCGATGTCGGTCCTGCAGCCGCTGATCGACGACGGCTCGATCAAGATCAAGTCCGGCCAGATGGGCATGGACAAGGTCGGCACGCTGCGCTGGCTCGCCGCCACCGCCCAGGCCCGCATGGACAACCTGCTCTCGGCCAACTACTCGGACGGCAGCCGCGTCGATGGCGTTCTGTCGCCCTATGACGGCCTGTCGCGCGGCATCACCGCCTCGCTGCGCGCTGTCGGCTACGGCACGGATGCTCAGCCCTGGCCGATCGTGACCGGTCAGGACGCCGAGACCGCCTCGGTCAAGCTGATCATTTCGGGCGAGCAGTATTCGACCGTGTTCAAGGACACCCGCGAGCTGGCCAAGGCCACCGTGCAGCTGGTCGACAAGGTGCTCTCCGGCGGCAAGCCCGACGGCCTCGACACCAAGACCTACAACAACGACGTCAAGGTCGTTCCCTCGATCCTCTTGACGCCGTACGAGGTCGACAAGTCGAACTACAAGGCGCTGGTCGTCGACTCCGGCTACATCAAGGCCGAAGAGCTGAAGTAATCCAGCCTTTAAGGGAGGGGTCCTGCGCGACGCAGGGCCCCTTTTCGTTCAGAAGCGACCCCGGTATTGTTTTTGCCGGCTTCTGCAGCGCCATGCGCCATCGCGGCGCGAGCCAGACTGCAGTATGTTGATTTCGCGCATAACGCCTTCCGGAAACGGCAGGCATGCGCCAGGGAGCGGAATTCCTGATGAGCTCGACGATTTTGGAGATGCGCGACATCACCAAGACGTTCCCCGGCGTGAAGGCGCTGTCGAACGTCAACCTCAGCGTCGAGGAAGGAGAAATCCACGCCATCGTCGGCGAGAACGGCGCCGGCAAATCGACGCTGATGAAGGTGCTGTCGGGCGTCTACCCGACCGGTACCTATGAAGGCGAGATCGTCTTTCGCGGCCAGGAATGCCACTTCAAGGGTATCCATGACAGCGAGCATATCGGCATCGTCATCATCCACCAGGAACTTGCCCTGGTGCCGATGCTGTCGATCGCGGAAAACATCTTCCTGGGCAACGAGCACGCCAGCTACGGCGTCATCGACTGGAACGCCAACGAGAAGCGCACCAAGGCCCTGCTCGACAAAGTCGGCTTGAAGGAAGATCCCAAGACGCTGATCACCAATATCGGCGTCGGCAAGCAGCAACTGGTCGAGATCGCCAAGGCGCTCAGCAAGGAAGTGAAGCTGCTGATCCTTGACGAGCCGACCGCCTCGCTCAGCGAAAAGGACAGCCAGGCGCTGCTCGATCTTCTGCTCGAGTTCAAGCGCCAGGGCATGACCTCGATCCTGATCTCGCACAAGCTCAACGAGGTGAACCGCGTCGCCGACAAGGTGACGGTGATCCGCGACGGGCGCACCATCGAGACCCTGCCCAGGAAGGACATCAGCGAGGACCGGATCATCACTTCGATGGTCGGCCGCTCGCTCGACGACCGCTACCCGCCGCGCGAGCCCCAGATCGGCGAGGTTATTTTCGAAGTGAAGAACTGGTCGGTGTACCATCCGATCCACGCCGAGCGGCAGGTGATCAAGAACGTCAACCTCAATGTGCGCAAGGGCGAGGTGGTCGGCATTGCCGGGCTGATGGGCGCCGGCCGCACCGAATTCGCGATGAGCCTGTTCGGCCGTTCCTACGGCCGGCATATCAGCGGCGAGGTCCTGCTCAGGGGTAAGCCTCTCGATCTTTCGACGGTGAGCAAGGCGGTGGAGAACCGGATCGCCTATGTCACCGAGGACCGCAAGACCTTTGGCCTCAACCTTATCGACCACATCAAGCACAACGTGACGCTGGCCAATTTGGGAGGCGTCTCCAGCCGCGGCGTCATCGACGACATGCGCGAGATGAGCGTCGCCAACGACTATCGCAAGAAGACCAACATCCGCGCATCCAGCGTCTATCAGTTGACCGGCAATCTTTCGGGCGGCAACCAGCAGAAGGTGGTGCTGTCGAAATGGCTGTTCGCCGACCCGGAAGTGCTGATCCTCGACGAACCGACGCGCGGCATTGACGTCGGCGCCAAGTACGAAATCTACACGATCATCGCCCGCCTCGCCGCAGAGGGAAAGGCAATCGTCGTCATCTCGTCGGAAATGCCGGAATTGCTCGGCATCACCGACCGCATCTATGTCATGAACGAAGGGCGTATCGTCGGCGAAATGGCGGCAAGCGACGCCAGCCAGGAAAAGATCATGCGCGCCATCGTTCGGGGAGAAGGAAAAAAAGCCTCATGAGCACAGAAAGCGCTCCCGCGCCGCAGAGCGGCGTCGCCGAAGACGTCAAGCATGGTCCGCGTGTCGCCGTTTCGGCGCTGACGACGAACCTGCGCGAATACGGACTGATCATCGCGCTGATCGTCATCATGCTGTTCTTCCAGTACACGACGTCCGGCACGCTGTTCAAACCGGTCAACCTCAGCAACCTGGTGCAGCAGAACTCGTTCATCATCGTGATGGCGCTTGGCATGCTGCTGGTGATCGTCGCCGGCTATATCGACCTCAGCGTGGGATCGGTCGCCGGCTTCATCGGCGCGCTTGCCGCAATGATGATGGTCATCTGGCCGCTCGGTATATTCAGCAATCCACTGGTGGTCTCGATCGTTTGCCTGATCGTCGGTGCGCTTATCGGCGCGGCGCAAGGCTATTGGATCGCCTATCACCGAATACCGAGCTTCATCGTGACGCTGGCGGGCATGCTGATCTTCCGCGGCATCTGCCAGGCACTGCTTGGCGGCGGCTCCTCGGTAGGTCCGCTTCCCGACAGCTTCAAGGCGTTGAGCTCCGGCTTCATCCCCGACGTCATCGGCCCGCTGACGCTCATTCCGCCGACGGTGAATGCCGCCGGCAAGACCATCGTCGGCAGCGGCCTTACGCTGCACATGACGACGATCGTGCTCGGTCTGGTCGCGGTGCTCGCCTATGCCTATTTCGGCTTCAGAACACGGCGTAAGCGCGAACGGCATGGCTATGAGGCCGAGCCCTTCCCGCTGTTCGTCGTCAAGACGCTGGTCGGCAGCGCGCTGGCGCTGTTCCTGGTCTTCCAGTTCGCCAGCTACAGGGGCCTGCCGGTGGTGCTTCTGGTGATGGGCGTGCTGATCTCGCTGTTCGTCTTCGTCACCAAGCGCATGACCATCGGCCGCCGCATCTATGCGATGGGCGGCAACGCCAAGGCGGCGCAGCTGTCGGGCATCAACACCGAAAGGCTGACGCTGCTCGTCTTCATCAACATGGGCGTGCTGTCGGCGCTCGGCGGCCTGATCATCGCCGCTCGCCTCGGCCAGGCCGTCCCGGCCGCCGGTCTGGGCAGCGAGCTCGACGTGATCGCCGCGGTCTTCATCGGGGGCGCCTCGGCGATGGGCGGTGTCGGACAGGTCATCGGCGCCGTGGTCGGCGGCTTCATCATGGGCGTGATGAACAACGGCATGTCGATCATGGGCGTCAATGTCGACTGGCAGCAGGTGGTCAAAGGCCTGGTGCTGCTCGGTGCCGTCATCTTCGACGTCTACAACAAGAACAAGGCGTAGAGGCCGGAGGCAAGGACTAAGGAGGCATACGGGTTCTAGATCGCGAAGCTGCCGGCAACCCGTCGGCGCGAAGAAGTCCTGGAAGGACCAGGCTCGCGAGTGCAATCCGGACGAAGAGTTTCAACCGTGGCGCGGATCGGTTCCGGGCTGCGCCGGTCAGGGCTTGCCAATCGGCAGCCGGGCCAAGGCAAAAGAGAGAGGGTTCATCATGCTGATTTCCCAGATCCTCGATGACGCCGAGACGATCCGCGTCGTTGCCCGCAGCGGCGGCAAGACCCGGATCATCAACGGCGCGCGCAGCGTCTATTCGCTGGCGATGGAGGCAGCCCGCACCGGCACCGGGCTCGAGGCGCTGATCGAGCGCAAGGGCTATGGCGAGACGGTCGACCTCGACGCCGTCTACAAGAAGGGACGCCTGGTGTCGCCGATCAACCATCCCGACCCCGCGCATCTCCACCTTACCGGCACCGGGCTTACACATCTCGGCTCCGCCGCGACACGCGATTCCATGCACAAGAAGCTCAGCGACGGCGAGGAGCAGCTCACCGATTCCATGAAGATGTTCCGCATGGGGCTGGAGGGCGGCAAGCCGGCCAAGGGCGAGATCGGCGTGCAGCCGGAATGGTTCTACAAGGGCAACGGCACCATGGCGGTGGCGCCCGGTGCCGCGCTGATGTCGCCGGCCTTCGCGCAAGACGCCGGCGAGGAGCCGGAGATCGCCGGCATCTATGTCATCGGCGACGACGGCGCGCCGTTCCGCGTCGGCTTCACGCTGTCCAACGAGTTTTCCGACCATGTGACCGAGCGCGTGAACTACCTGTTCCTCGCCCATTCCAAGCTGCGCAACGCCTCGTTCGGACCGGAAATCCTGATCGGCGAGCTGCCCGCCGACATAAGGGGCTCTTCACGAATCTGGCGCGACGGCAAAGTGCTTTGGGAAAAGCCGTTCCTGTCCGGCGAGGCGAACATGTCGCACACCATCGCCAATCTCGAGCATCACCATTTCAAATATTCAGCCTTCCGCCAGCCGGGCGACGTGCATGTGCACATGTTCGGCACCGCCACACTCTCGTTCGCAGACGGCGTCAGGACCGAGGAAGGCGACACGTTCGAGATCGAGGCCAAGGATTTCGGCCTGCCGCTGCGCAACCCGCTCGAGATCGAGAAGCCAGTGAAGGTGGCGGTGAAGGCGCTGTGAGGTTAGAGCGTGATCTCCCCCACGAGGGGGGAGATTGGCAGCTTCAACCTCAATAAATATCGAAATCGAAATACTTCGATTGGATCTTCTTGTAGGTGCCGTCGGCAACAATGGCGTCGATTGCCGCGTTGAGGCGGTCGCGCAGGGCGGCGTCCTCCAGGCGCACGGCGATGCCGGCCTCGGTCTCGGTGCCCTTGACGTCGCCCACCAGCTTGCAGCAGCCGTCGCTCGCCTTCTTCATCCAGTCGACCAGCACGAACTTGTCCGAGATGACGGCGTCGAGCCGGCCGTTGAGCAGATCGGTGACCGCCTCTTCCTGGGTCGGGTAGAGCTTCGCCTCGGCGCCGGCCTTGGCGTAGACGTCCTGGGCGTAGTTGGCCTGGGTGGTCGAGGCCTGGGCACCGACCGTCTTGCCGGCAAGCGAGGCCGGCTCGGTCGAGGCGATATCGGCGTCCTTCAGGGCGACCAGCGCAAGCGGCGTGGTGTAGTATTTGTGGGTAAAGGCGACCTGCTTCTTGCGTTCCTCGGTGATGCTCATCGAGGCGATGATGGCGTCGAATTTCTTGGCCTGCAGGGCCGGAATGATGCCATCCCAATCCTGGGTGACGATCTCGCATTCGATCTTCATCTGCGCGCAGAGCGCATTGGCGATGTCGATGTCGAAGCCTTCCACCTTGCCGTCCGGCGTGATGGTGTTGAAGGGCGGATAGGCGCCCTCGGTGCCGATCTTGATCTTTTCGGCCGCGTCTACCGAACCGACGCCGAGCGCCAGCATGGCGGCGGCCGCAGCCGACAGGATCCATCTGGATATCTGCATTTTCATCCCCTTGGGTTCAGGTGCTACATGCTCAGACGCAGCCAAGCACGGCGCGCGAGGCCGGGCAAGCACAGCCTGGCGATCAGCGCGCGGCGCGAAAATGCTTGGAGAGCTTCAGCCCCTGCGCCTGATAGTTGGAACCCAGCTCGCTGCCATAGAGCGCCTGCGGCCGCTTCAGCATATGCTCGTAGACGAGGCGGCCTACGATCTGGCCGTGGTCGAGGATGAACGGCACCTCGTGGCTGCGCACTTCAAGCACCGCGCGGCTGCCGCTGCCGCCGGCGGCGGAATGGCCGAAGCCCGGGTCGAAAAAGCCGGCATAGTGGACGCGGAACTCGCCGACCAGCGGATCGAAAGGCGTCATCTCGGCGGCATAGAGCGGCGGCACGTGCACGGCTTCGCGAGAGACCAGGATGTAGAACTCGTCCGGGTCGAGCACGAGCTCGCCGGCCCCGCTCTTGTAGAGCGGTTCCCAGAAGTCGACCACATCCTGAGCGGCGCGCTTGTCGACGTCGACGAGGCCGGTGTGGTGCTTGCCGCGATAGCCGACCAGGCCGTCCTTGTCGCCGTCGAGATCGATAGAGAGCGCAATGCCGCCGCCGGAGATGTTGGGCGGCTCGGTCGCAACCAGCATCTCGGCGTGATGGAGGTCACGCAACTCATTCTCCGACAGCACGGCATTGCCGGTGCGGAAGCGGATCTGCGACAGGCGCGAGCCGGCGCGCACGACGATCGGGAAGGTGCGCGGGCTGACCTCGAGATAGAGCGGGCCATGATAGCCGGCGGCGATCTTATCGAACTCATGGCCGCGGTCGGTCATGACACGCGTGAAAATGTCGAGCCGTCCGGTCGAGCTCTTCGGGTTGGCCGAAGCCGAGACTTCCGCCGGCAGCGCCAGGCTTTCCTGCAGCGGCACGATGTAGACGCAGCCCGTCTCCAGCACCGCGCCCTCGGCAAGGTTGATCTCATGCAGCTTCAGCCGGTCCAGCTTGTCGGCCACCAGATGATCGGGACCGGGCAGAAAGGAAGCCCGCACGCGAAAGGCCTTGTCGCTAAGTCTGAGATCGAGGCTGGCCGGCTGGATCTGGTTGGTGTCGAGCGCGCGCGGCGACTTCAGCGCGCCCGACTGGAAGAGCGCCGCGATGTCCTGATCCGGAAGAATGCCTGTCTGCCGCAATGTCTGGCTCCGGGCGAAGTCATTGTCGTCGCAGTTTCCTGTCGCAAAACCGCGGGACACTTTTGCGGAGGCTGCCTGGTACAACCCTCTTAATCAAGCCGGCAATTGACGCAAGCGCGGGCGAGGTCTAAAGGGTCGTTATCCCGTGGTGATTTGGCCGGTCGGCTTGCAGCCACGTTAAACAAGTCGCTAAAGGACCGTCGGGCCGCAAGGCCGTATGGACCGGTTGCGACGTCGCGGCCGGTTTTTTTGTGTTTGGAAGCAGGGCGATGACCAAGACGCGTAACTGGAAACCTCAGACGGCACTCGTGCATGGCGGGACGCTGCGTTCCGGCTTCGGCGAGACCGCCGAGGCGATGTATCTCACCCAGGGCTATGTCTACGAGACGGCCCAGGCAGCGGAGGCCCGCTTCAAGGGCGAGGAACCCGGCTTCATCTATTCGCGCTACGCCAACCCGACCGTCGATATGTTCGAGAAGCGCATGTGCGCGCTGGAAGGCGCGGAAGACGCACGTGCAACCGCTTCCGGCATGGCCGCCGTGTCCGCCGCCCTGCTCTGCAGCGTCAAGGCCGGCGATCACATCGTTGCGGCGCGAGCCCTGTTCGGTTCCTGCCGCTGGGTAGTCGAGACGCTGGCGCCGCGCTATGGCATCGAGGCAACGCTGATCGACGGCACCGACATTGCCAATTGGGAAAAAGCGGTCAGGCCGAACACCAAGCTGTTCTTCCTGGAAAGTCCGACCAACCCGACGTTGGAAGTGGTCGATATCGCCGCTGTCGCCGCTTTAGCAAATTCGATCGGCGCACGCGTGATCGTCGACAACGTCTTTGCCACGCCGCTGCAGCAGAAGCCGCTGCAGCTCGGCGCCCATATCGTGGTCTACTCGGCGACCAAGCACATCGACGGACAAGGCCGCTGCCTCGGCGGCGTCATCCTGTCGGACAAGAAGTGGATCGACGAGAACCTGCACGATTATTTCCGGCACACCGGCCCGAGCCTGTCCCCATTCAACGCATGGACGCTGCTGAAAGGCCTCGAGACGCTCCCGCTGCGCGTGCGCCACCAGACCGAAAGCGCCGGCAAGATCGCGGACTTCCTGGCTGGCCGGCCGGAGATCGCCCGCGTCATCTATCCGGGCCGGGCCGACCATCCCCAGGCGGATATCGTCAGGAAGCAGATGTCGGGCGGCTCGACGCTGATCTGCCTCGACGTCAAGGGCGGCAAGCAGGCGGCCTTCGCCTTGCAGAACGCGCTCGACATCGTGCTGATCTCGAACAACCTCGGCGACGCAAAGAGCCTGATCACGCATCCGGCGACGACGACGCACAAAAACCTCACTGACGAGGCCCGCGCCGAGCTCGGCATCGGACCAGGCACGCTCAGGCTCTCCGTCGGGCTGGAGGATACCGACGACCTGCTCGCCGACATCGAACAGGCGCTGAAGGCGGCGAAGGAATGAACCGCCACGGCGGCAAAGAGGGCGCTTGAGCCGCAGCCGGCTCAAGCAATCTCTTCGAGTTCAGTCATCCCGCTGTTGCGGATGGTCATTGCGTTGCCACGCCATTCGACGGCCCCGCCAAGCCAGCCGCGCGCCCAGATGGCGGGAAGCATCGCGTCGCGCACGATCATCGCGGTGACGCTGCGCGGCGACAGATGCCAGCCCTTGGACCAGGCGAGCATGCATTCGGGCACATAGGCGATCGCCAGCACGCAGAGCGCGGTCGTGGGCAGGCTGACACCGGCGCTTGCCGCCGCGATCAGCGCCAGAAGCAGCGGCACGACCACACCGGTCAGGATTTCGGGCGCGAAGAACAATGGGAAGGTGACGCGGCGCAGCCGCGCCCAGCGCGCCTGGCGCGACCAGATTTCGGCGAGCGTGCGCTGGCCGAGCGACTGCTCGAAGGGCGCGGCCACGAGATTGACCCGAAGGCCAAGGCTGTTGACCAGCTTGGTCGCCGCCGCGTCCTCGGCGATCTCGGCGGCCAAAGCCTGGATGCCGCCATTTGCATCCAGCATCGGCTTGTTCCACAGCATGCTCTTGCCCTGCGCGAAGCCAAGGCCGAGCGCTTCGCCGGCATATTGCCAACGCGCCTGCAGCGTGTTGAGGAAGGCGCATTCGACCTCGGCCCAGAAACCGTTCGGACGCGAGCCGATCGGCGTCGAGCAGACGAGGCCGGTGTCCGGCCCCCAGGCCGCCATCAGATGCTGGACATAGTCCTTGGGCATCAGCACGTTGGAATCGGCGAGGATCACCCAGTCGTGCCGCGCCGCCTGCCAGCCCTTGATGCAGTTGTTTAGCTTGGGATTGGCGCTGATCCTGTCATCGCCGACGAGGAGCCGCGCCGGAACATTCGGAAATCTCGCGATGGCGGCGTTGATCAGCTTGACCACGGGATCTTCGGCGTGCGCGACGCAGAAGATCAGTTCGTAGCGCGGCCAATCGAGCGAGAAGGCGCGGTCGAGCGTCTCCTGCGTGAACGGCTCCACACCGCGCGACGGCACGACGATCGAGACAGGCGACAGGCCGCCGGAGGGCGCGGGAATGGCGCAACGAGCCTTCAGCCGCGACGACGCGAGCAGGATGCTGGCAAGGTTGGAAAAAAGAAGGGCCGAGGAGGCAAAGGCGGCTGCGAGGGTCAGTTCCATCGAGATCTGGTCACTCCGGAAAGGCCGCCCGAGGCCGTTTCATCACTCGACAAAGCGCCCGAGTCGCCCGCACGGTTTGTGCACACCAACATTGTCATGTGTCACTTAAATGACATTGTTTGTCGGCACTTGCGGTGGAAAAGCCGGCAGGCTGGCGACGCCGCGGAGGTAGAACCGCGAAGCGCGGTAAAATGTTCCCTGCGGCACCGGAGTGGCTCATGTATCGCGCCGTGACGCGCAACATCGAAGTGCAGGTCAGGCCGTTTTATCTGGAGGACCGTTCCGATCCGTCCGAAAACCGCTATGTCTGGGGCTACCAGGTGACGATCGACAACCGGTCGGACGAGTTCGTGCAGCTTCTGTCGCGCTACTGGCACATCACCGACGGGCGTGGCCGAGTCGAAGAAGTGCGCGGCGAGGGCGTGGTCGGCGACCAGCCGGAGCTCAACCCCGGCGACAGCTATCAGTACACGTCGGGATGCCCGCTCTCGACGCCATCCGGCATCATGGTCGGCCGCTACACGATGCGCAACGGCCGCGGCGAAACGTTCGACGTCGCCATTCCGGCTTTCTCGCTCGATATGCCGGGGACGAAAAGGACGGTGAATTAAAGAACTCGAGTTCCCCGCCTCCGCAAAGCGGGGGCGAGGAGCCGGAGCTTTCTCACTCCGCCGCAAACTCCGCCGGATCGAAGTCGTACTGCGTCGAGCAGAACTCGCAAGCGACATGGATACCGCCGTCCTCGGTCGAGTCCTTTATCTCCTCGGCCGAGAAGCCTTCGAGAATGCCTCGGATTTTGTCGCGCGAGCAGGAGCACTGATCGGCGACCGGCACACCGCGGAAGACGCGCACGCCGTGCTCGTGGAACAGCCGGTAGAGCAGCCGCTCGGCACCCACCGTCGGATCGATGAGCTCGGTCGGCTCGATGGTGCCGAGCAGCGCCAAGAGTTCCCGCCAGGAATTGTCGGCCGGTTCGTGCGTCACGTCTCGTGGATCGCCATCCCCGCCCGAAATGTCGGGCACGCGCATGCGTTCGGGCGCCTGCGGCAGGAACTGCGCCAGGATACCGCCGGCGCGCCATTGCTCGCGGGCCCCGCCCGGGCCCGGGGTCACCAGCTTCGCAACCGACATCCTCAGATCGGTCGGGATCTGCTCCGACTGGCGGAAATAGGTCCGCGCGGCTTCTTCCAGCGATGTGCCGTCGAGTTGGACGATGCCCTGATAGCGCTGCGTGTGCGCGCCCTGATCGATGGTCAGGGCCAGGACGCCGGTGCCGAGCAGCTTCTCCTGCGAGATCTCGCCCGAGGCAATCAGCGCCTGCAGCCGGTCGGCGTCGAAGCGCGCATAGGCGCGCAACGAATGCGGCGTGGTAAAGTCCGCCACCAGCATGTCGACCGGTCCGTCCGTGCGGGTTTGCAGGATGAACTTGCCCTCGAATTTCAGCGACGTGCCGAGCAGTACGGTGAGCACGCAGGCCTCCGCCAGCAGGCGCGCGACCGGCTCGGGATAATCGTGGCGGCTGAGAATGGCGTCGAGCATCGGCCCGAGCTGCACCGTGCGGCCGCGCACATCCAGGGGCGCTACTTCGTAAGGCACGACATGGTCGTCGCCTGCGAAGCCGAATTCGCCGAGTTTGGGTTGATGCTCAGCCAAGGAAAGCGTTTCCAGCATGACAAAACTCCGGGGCGCATCCATCCCGCTTTCCAGGCGGCATGGGTCGAAGCGCGTTCGATTTCAGTGATGGCCCGCAAATAGGCATCACACATCCCGGGATCAAGTTGGCGCGGATCAAGTCGACCCCGGTCAAGCGCCCAGGCACCAGGCCAGCACCGCCTTCTGGGCGTGCAGCCGGTTCTCGGCCTCGTCGAAGACCACCGAATGCGGTCCGTCGATCACCTCGTCGGTGACCTCCTCGCCGCGATGCGCAGGCAGGCAGTGCATGAAAAGCGCGTCGGACTTCGCCCTCGCCATCAGCGCGGCGTTGACCTGGTAGGGCAGGAAGACGTTATGGCCGCGGGCGCGATGCTCCTGGCCCATCGACACCCAGCTGTCGGTGACGACGCAATCAGCCTGGTCGACGGCCTCTTCGGCCGAGCCGGCAAACCTCACCTTGCCGCCATTGGCCTTCGCCCAGTCGACATATTTCTCGAACGGCTCGCTGCCCTCCGGCACGGCGACATTGAGGTTGAAGCGGAACCGCGCCGAGGCTTCTAGAAGCGAGTGCAGCACATTGTTGCCGTCACCTGTCCAGGCGAAGGTCTTGCCGGCCACCGGACCGCGATGCTCCTCATAGGTCATGATGTCGGCCATCAGCTGGCAGGGATGGGTATCGTCGGTCAGCCCATTGATCACCGGCACGGTCGCGTTTTCGGTGAGTTCCAGCAACCGGTCATGCGAGGTGGTGCGGATCATGATGGCATCGACATAGCGCGACAGCACCTTGGCGGTGTCGGCGATGGTTTCAGAACGGCCGAGCTGCATCTCGGTGCCGGTCAGCATGATGGTCTCGCCGCCGAGTTGGCGCATGCCGACGTCGAAGGAAACGCGCGTGCGCGTCGAAGGCTTGTCGAAGATCATCGCCAGCACCTTGCCCTCGAGCGGCTTCGAACGCTCGCCGGCCTTGAGCCTGGTCTTTCGCGCCATCGCATCGTCCAGCATGACGCGCAGATCGCCTGCGGAAACGGCGGACAGGTCGGTGAAGTGACGAACGCTCATCGGCAGATTCCAGAACTACTTCGCGGCTTCGGCCGTAATCGCGTCGGTCAGGCCCTTGGCGCCCGACCGAATGCGTTTCAGCGCCTCCCCGATCTCCTCGTCGGTGACGGTGAGCGGCGGCAAAAGCCGGATGACGTTGTCGCCCGCCGGCACCGCAAGCAAGTGCTGGTCGCGCAGCGCCATGTTAACCTTGGCGTTGGGCATGGCGCATTTCAGCCCTAGCATCAGCCCGCTTCCCCGGATGCCTTCGATGACCTCGGGAAATTCGTCGGCGACCGCCGCCAGTCCTTGCTTCAGCAGCAATGCCTTGCGCTGAACGTCCTCGAGGAAGCCGTCGGCCAGCACGACGTCGAGCACGGCGTTGCCCACCGCCATCGCCAGCGGATTGCCGCCGAAAGTGGTGCCGTGCACGCCGGCCGTCATGCCAGCCGCCGCGTCGTCGGTTGCGAGGCAGGCACCCATCGGAAAACCGCCGCCGATGCCCTTGGCGATCGCCATCAGGTCAGGCGTGACGCCCGCCCACTCATGCGCGAACAGCTTGCCGGTGCGCCCGATGCCGCACTGGACCTCGTCGAAGATCAGAAGCAGGCCATGCCGGTCACAGAGTTGCCGAATCCGCTTCAACGACTGCGTCGGCACCGGGCGGATGCCGCCCTCGCCCTGCACCGGTTCGATCAGGATAGCCGCGGTTTCCGGTGTGATCGCCTTCTCGGCGGCATCGATATCGTCGAACGCGACCTGGTCGAAGCCCTCGACCTTCGGACCGAAACCCTCGAGATATTTGTACTGACCGCCGGCGGCGATCGTCGCCAGCGTGCGGCCGTGGAAGGCGCCCTCGAAAGTGATGATGCGGAAACGCTCCGGATGGCCTTTGACGAACTGATAGCGCCTGGCCGACTTGATGGCGCATTCCAGAGCCTCGGCGCCCGAATTGGTGAAGAACACCTTGTCGGCGAAGGTTGCATCGACCAGCCTTTCGCCCAGCCGGCGCTGCTCCGGGATCTCGTAGAGATTGGAGACGTGCCACAGCTTGGCCGCCTGCCCGGTGAGCGCCGCGACCAGATGCGGATGGCTGTGGCCCAGCGAGTTCACGGCGATGCCGCCGGCGAAGTCGAGATATCGCTCGCCCTTGTCGGTGACCAGCCAGGTCCCCTCCCCGCGGTCGAAGGCCAGGGGTGCGCGAGCAAAAGTCTCGTAAAGCGCCGAACCGCTCATTATATGCGTCTCCGGAACCGGAAATCAAAAAAGCCGCCAATGCGGCGGCCTTTGCGGCTTATCATGTTTTTCGGCCATGAAGTCAACGAAAAGGTCGCGCAGAAGCGCGCGGCAAGGCTCCAGCGCCACGCCGGCCCATCAGCGGTTGGGCAAGTTGGGGAAAACCGTAAAAACCGAATCGGTGTTGCCCTGGGGACTCTTGTCACCGAGTCAGCGCATAAGGTAATTGTAGTCGAGAAATAACTAGATTTCGTGCGGCGGATCTAATCACCCGGTACATGTGGTGTCGTTTGCCCGGCGAGAGCCGGCTCGGGAAAGGATTCTGACCGCCGCACGCCTCAGCAGGAGCGCGGTCTCATGAACTGGACTGACGAGCGAGTCGAACTTCTCAGGAAATTGTGGTCGGAGGGTCTCAGCGCCAGCCAGATCGCCGCGCAGCTCGGCGGTGTGAGCCGCAATGCCGTTATCGGCAAGGTGCATCGCCTGAAACTGTCGGGCCGCGGCCGCGCGACCGCGGCGCCGGCACGGCAGAAGAAGGCCACGCAGGGCGCCTCGATGCAGAAGTCCGTGGCTCGTGCCGCCAGCGCAGCCCGTCATGTGACGGCCTCCATCGGCGCGACCGCTCTGCAGGTGCAGTTCGAGGCGGAGCCGGTGGCGCGCCACTATATCCGCCCGGTCGAGAACGTTGTCGTGCCAATCTCGCGCAACCTGCAGCTCGTCGAGCTGACCGAGCGCACCTGCAAATGGCCCAACGGCGATCCGCTGTCGGAAGACTTTAGCTTCTGCGGCAACGACGCTGGCGAAACCGGGCCGTACTGCAAATACCATGCAAGGGTGGCGTTCCAGCCGGCGGCGGAAAGGCGCAGAAGCCGCTAAGCGAATAGCGAATAGCGAATAGCGAATAGCGAATAGCGAACGAAATAGGAATAACATCGATATTCGAGTCCGGCACAAGCTTCTTTATCGCTATTCGCTGTTCGCTATTTCACAGCCATCCATTCTTCCTGAACCGCCAATACAGAAACGCGCAGATCAGCGCGATGGCGGCCAGGACTGTCGGGTAGCCGTATTCCATCTTCAGTTCAGGCATGTCGTCGAAATTCATGCCGTAAATGCCGCGAAGGCCGTGGGCACCGCCAGGATGGCCGCCCATGAGGCCAGCTTCTTGGAGATCGCCGTTTCCTGGCTCTGTCCGACCAGAAGGCTTGCCTCGAAGGCGAAGGCGAGCACCTCGCGCAGGCTGTCGATCTTTTCCTGCACGGTGCGGATGTGGTCCGTCACGTCGCGGAACAGCGGATGCATGGCGGCATGGATCTGCGGCAGCTCGGCGCTGGTCAGCCGCCGGCAGACCTCGACCAGCGGCAGCGCCGCGTTGCGCAGCCTGAGCAGATCGCGGCGCAGCATGTAGAGCCGCTCGATGTCGCCACCGCTCATCGGCTTCAGCAGCACCTTGTCCTCGATCTGCTCGACCTCGTCCTCGATCTGCTCGAGCACAGGCATGTAGTTGTCGACGATGAAGTCGAGAATTGCATAGAGGACGAATCCTCGCCCTTGGCGAGCGAGGACGGGCAGCTTTCCCAGTGCTGGCGCACCGCGGCGTAAGAGGTCGACGGGCCGTGCCTGACGCTGACGATATAGCCGGTGCCGACGAAGAGATGCGTCTCGCCGAAGGTGACGCGGCCATCGATCAGTTGCGCTGTGCGGGCGACGATGAACAAGGCATCGCCATACTGTTCGATTTTCGGCCGCTGATGCGGGTGTTCTGCGTCTTCGATCGCCAGATCATGCAGATGGAACTGCGCCTGCACCCTAAGCAGCAGGTTGCGGTCCGGCTCGAGCAGGCCGATCCAGACGACATGGCCGGGCTTTGCCGCCCATATGCCGGCCTCTTCGATCGTAATGTCGGCGACGCGCTTGCCGGCGGAATAGACGCTGCACGCAACAATGCCGGATGTCGGCTGCGGGGCCGCGGTCAGGTTTCGAACTTGCTCCATCGCAAAACCTCCGAGACGGCGACTGACAAAACTGCTGCACCTGGAATAGCTTAGCCTAAATTGGAAAGCCGTTCGAGTGGCCGCCCCTTCACTTGGCCGATCTTGGGTCGCCGATACCGCGTCACCCGGCCGATACTGGGCCAGGCAACACCACCTGGTCGGTCTTGTCGCCCTTCGGCCGCTCGGCCGGCATCTGGTCGCCGGTGACGATGTAATAGATGGTTTCGGCGATGTTGGTGGCGTGGTCGCCGATCCGCTCGATGTTCTTGGCGCAGAACAGCAAGTGGGTGCAGGGGGTGATGTTGCGCGGATCTTCCATCATATAGGTCAGAAGTTCACGGAACAGCGAAGTGTACATGGCGTCGATCTGGTCGTCGCGGTCGCGCACGAAGCCGATCTTCTCGACCGAGCGCGAGGCATAGACGTCGAGCACTTCCTTAAGCTGCGTCAACGCCAGATCGGCTAGCGCCTTGAGGCCGCGGAAGAGGCTGCTCGGCTGGCGGCCGTCAATGACCGCCGCGACGCGCTTGGCGACGTTCTTGCCGAGATCGCCGACGCGCTCGATGTCGGCCGAGATGCGGATGGCGCCGACGATCTCGCGCAGGTCCGTCGCCATCGGCTGGCGCCTGGCGATGATGACGATCGCCTTGTCGTCGATCTCGCGCTGTCCCTCGTCGAGAACGAGATCGTCCTGGATGACTTTCTGTGCCAAACCCGGATCGGCGTTCACGAGGGCCGCGATAGCCTGCTCGACCATGCGCTCGGCATGCCCGCCCATGGCGGCGATGCGCTTCGACAGGAATTTCAGTTCTTCGTCATAGGCACTGACAATGTGGACGGACTGCATCGATATGCCTTCTCGGTTCCTGCCGGCTGGTGCGTTCCCTCAACCTGCCGCTGATACGCGAGCCGGATGACAGAAAAAAGAAAATGCCGGTTGCCAACCAATATAGGATCATTGAGCCGGCAAATGAACCGTGAACGCCGCGCCCTTGCCGACTTCCGACTTGATCGACAGCCTTGCGTTATGACGTGTCAATATATGCTTGACGATCGAAAGGCCAAGGCCGGTGCCTTTCTGAGTCCGGCTGTTTTCCACGTCGACGCGGTAGAAGCGCTCCGTGATGCGGGGGATGTGTTCCTCGGCAATGCCTGGACCATAGTCCCTTATGGTCACGTCGATGCCTGGGTCGTGGCCGTCCTCGGCGTGTGCTATCGACACGGTGACGCGTCCGCCCGACTGGCCGTATTTGCAGGCATTCTCCAGCAGGTTCTCGAAAACCTGGAAGAGCTCGTCGCGGTCGCCCGGCACGGAAATCGGCCCATCGATGAAGTCCCGCTCGATGGCGATGCCGTTCTCGTTGGCCAGCGGCGCGAGCGAGTCGATGACGCTGTCGATGGTCTGTCGAAGGTCGACTTCGGTCCCCGGCCGCAGATAGGGCTTCATCTCCAGCCGCGACAGCGACAACAGGTCGTCGATCAGGCGCGCCATGCGGCCCGTCTGGTTCTGCATGATCTGCAGGAACTGGTCGCGCGCCGCCGCGTCGTTGCGGGCAGGCCCGCGCAACGTCTCGATGAAGCCGGCGATCGAGGCGAGCGGGGTGCGCAGCTCATGGCTGGCATTGGCGATGAAGTCGGCGCGCATGCGCTCGATGCGGCGCGCCTCGCTCTGATCCTTGAACACCAGCACGTAAAGATCGGTGCCATGGCCGACCGAGGACGCGCTCACCCGGTATGTGCGCTCGACCGGCAGCTTTTCCGTGTAGTCGACGACATCGGACGCCATAGTTCCCGAGACGATCCCGTCAAGCAAAGCCTGCATTTCCGGCGCGCGGAATTTGAGCGACAGCGACATGCCGGGGGCCAGCCCACCGAAGGCGGCAAAGGCGGCCGCGTTGGCGTGGACGATAGTGGCGGTCCGGTCGAAGATGATCAGCGGATCGGCAACGGCGGCGGCCAGATATTCGCCGGACAGCCGCTGCAGCCCGCCGACTTCGACGGCGGCAGTCCCGCCGGCTGACTGGCGCTCGGCGGCGGTCGGCAGCATTGCGGCCGCGACCAGCAACGCGAGGGCCAGCAGAGGCACAAAGATCGAAAGGCCGCCGAAACCATAGACGCCGAGGACCGCGACCAGGGCCGCGGCCAGCAACCAGCGGCTGCGCCGCAGCTGGGCTATGGCTGCCCGCGTTGCGCCTTTCTGGTCTGCGCCCTTATCGACCATGCGCTGCCTCGTATCCCCGTCGGTGAAAGGTCAGCCGACTGGACCTGCGCATGACCCCCAAAAATCGGAATCGATTTTCTGGAGTGTTCATGCGCAAAATCAAAGTGCTACCGCGCGTCCAGACGGACGCAACGCCTCAGAGGCTCCCATAGCACGAGTCCGCAAGCTGGAAAGGTTCGCCCCGATGAAAAAAGCCGAGGGAAATGCCGACGCGGCGCCTGCCGCAGGACCGATCAAGATGAGGATAGGGGGTAAGGAACGCGAGTTCGACATCGACAACCCGGTGCTGCCGGACTGGATCGAGGACAACAAGCTGACCGCCGGCGGCTATCCCTACGACAAGAAGATGAAGGGTGAAGAGTACGACGAGGAACTCGAGCGGCTGCAGATCGAGCTGGTCAAGGCGCAGGCCTGGCTGCAGGCGACCGGCAAACGGGTGTTGGCGCTGTTCGAGGGGCGCGACGCGGCTGGCAAGGGCGGCACGATCTTCGTCCTGCGGCAGTACATGAACCCGCGCACGGCACGCAACGTGGCGCTGACCAAGCCGACGCCGACGGAGCATGGCCAATGGTACTATCAGCGCTATGTCGACCATTTCCCGACCTCCGGCGAGTTCGTCACCTTCGACCGCTCCTGGTATAACCGCGCCGGCGTCGAGCCGGTCATGGGATTCTGCACCCCGGAGCAGCACGAGACATTCCTCGACGAGACGCCGCATTTCGAGCGGATGATCTGCAACGAGGGTATCCACTTCTTCAAATTCTGGCTGAACATCGGTCGCGAGACGCAGCTTGAACGGTTCCATGATCGCCGCTGGTCGCCATTGAAGAACTGGAAATTCTCGCCGATCGACGTCGCCGGCATCAGCAAATGGGACGATTACACCAAGGCGCGCGACCTGATGTTCGAGCGCACTCACAAGGAGTTCGCGCCCTGGATCATCGTGCGCGCCAACGACAAGCGCCGTGCGCGGCTTGCGGTGATCCAGCGTATCCTTCTGTCCTTGCCTTATGACGGCCGCGACCTCGACGCCGTCGGCAAGCCCGACAAGAAGATCATCGGGGAAGGCCGGTCGTTCCTGGAGAAATAGCTTGCACCGTGCCCGCGGCCGGCGGCCAACACTACAGCGCCGCGCACCTTCGCGGGTACGCGGCGCTGAGACTTTCCACCAAGGTGTCACGCCGCGAGGCGGGCGATCCGCTGCAAACGCTTCAGCGTGGCGTCGTCCTGCAGCGCTTGCTGGAACAGCGATATCTCATGGTCGATGCGGTCGCACAGAACGTCCGTATCCCCCTTGAGCAGGCCGCGGGTCTGCAACAGCGCGGCAACCGGCTTCTTGGCGAGCTGCCTTGCCCGCGCCAAGGCTATTTCCTCGGCGCTGCCTTCCACGATCTCACCGACAAGGCCAAGCGCCTTGGCGTCGTCGACGCCCAGCGTGTCGCCCAGGCAGAAGAAGCGGAAGGCGCCGGCATAGCCGAGCTTCTGGGGCGCCAGGATGCTGGTCGCCGCGTCCGGCACCAGGCCGAAATCGACGAACGGCACCCTGAACGTGCTGCCCCTGGAGGCGATCACCATGTCGCAGTGGAACAGGATGGTGCAGCCGACGCCGACGGCGTCCCCGTCGACGCAGGCAAGGACCGGCTTGGGAAAGGTCGCAAGCCTGCGAAACATATCGGTGACGGCGGCAATCAGCTGCTGGTGCTTGGCGGCGTCGAGGAACTCCGAGAAGTCGCCGCCGAGGCAG
This sequence comes from Mesorhizobium sp. M1A.F.Ca.IN.020.03.2.1, assembly GCF_004023205.1. Classification (NCBI taxonomy): domain Bacteria; kingdom Pseudomonadati; phylum Pseudomonadota; class Alphaproteobacteria; order Hyphomicrobiales; family Phyllobacteriaceae; genus Mesorhizobium; species Mesorhizobium sp. M1A.F.Ca.IN.020.03.2.1. Next base: position 32,436 of record NZ_RZSV01000028.1, read on the forward strand.
AAGCAGCCGGCAAGGCCGCGCAGCACGACCACGCGAACCTCGTCATTGACGGCGGCCTCGTGGAAGGTCCTGGCGAGGCACGCATAGGCGTGCCTGTCCAGCACCGGCCGGCCGTCATGCGAGGACACGGTGACGACCAGCGTGTGGCCGCGCAGCTCAGGTTCGGGGTGGAAGCTCATGACAACCTCCTCACGAAGCCTGTCTGAGGCCGAGCTGGCCGGGATAGCCTCTCATCAGCACCGGCGGGAAGTGGTTGCGGCGCTGGCGCACCACCTCCAGCGTATGCTCGGAAAAGGTGAGCAGCGTCGCCACCACCTGCTGGTTGCCATAGGTGCGCTGGTAACCGAGCGGCGTCGCCAGGAAGTGCAGCTGCAGCGCGCGCAGCACCCACATCGGTTCGAACTCGATGATGACCTGGTTGACGTTGCGCTTGAGGCCCCATTCGACGAAACCGGCGATCAGCTCGGTGCCGACCGTCGAGACGCCGCGCTTGCCATCACGGAAGCCCGGCGCCACCGCATAGCGGGTCAGCTCCCAGACTCGCGGCCCCGAGGGCGGCGTCCCCTCATAGAGGTCCGTCAGCACATCGGTCAGTAGATGCGGCCGCGTCGTCGGCAGCATGCGCTGATAGCCGGCTAGCTCGCCGTTGCGGATGACGAGGTGATGCTCGGCCTCGTCATGATCGAATTGGTCGATCTCGAGGCCGTCCGGGCGGTCGAGATCGGTCCAGCCCATCTCCTCGACGAAGATCTTGTAGCGCAGGCGGTGAACCGCTTCCCACAGATCGGGGCGCTCCATCAATTCCTGAGTTGTGAGGGAAAAAAGCATTAGCCGTCTCCTGGGCTTGAGAGGAAGATACGGCCGGGCTCTCCGGAAAATATTACGCGATCGCGTAGGCAAGAATTTTTAGGTCGGCACCGACCGACCCGGCCAATATAGCCGCGCCTAACTGCCTCCGCGACCGCCTGCACGCGGATGGCGACGCCCAGTTTGCTTTGGCGTTAAGAAAGTATTAGCCCTCTCTTAAGACAAGGACACCGCTCGCCCTTGCTTAAAATATTACGCGAATGCGCATGGGACCGTTTCTGGGCCAGCACGGCCGATTTAGCTAATATAGCCACGCCTGATCGCCTCGGCGACTGCCTGCACACGGTTAGCGGCGCCCAGTTTGCTCTTCGCGTTGAGAAGGTGTTTCTCGGAGGTATGCTCCGAAATGCCGAGAATCTGCGAAATTTCCCACTCGGACTTTCCGACAGCTGCCCATTGCAGGCATTCGCGCTCACGCGGTGTGAGTTCGATGTGGTCGACGACCTTGCCGGCCATCGTGTGAAGCTGCATGGCGCGGCCGATGGCGTAGGTGGACACCAGCGAGACCATTCCGAATTCGACGTCCGACAGTTCAACGGACTCGCCACCCAGCGAGACCATGACGATCTGGCCGTCGAGCGTGACCAGCGGGAAGGCGAGGCCGTCGCGCAGCTTGAACTCGCGGGCGTCGCCCATGACCTCGTCGCTGCTCTTGTCGATGACGATGGCCTGGGAAGCCTCCCGCCACTGGAACGGGGCCTGCAATTGCTTCATGTGGCTGACGACCGGATCATGGTCGACATAGTTGCGCGCCACATAGCGCTCCAGCCACTCGCCCGGCCAGTCGCAGAGCAGCACATGGTCCTTCTGCTGGCCGCGCGGCGTGCCGGGTTGCGGGACCGTTCCGGCCATCAGCGCCGTCAGCCCGAAACTCGAGGTGACGCCGAGCAGCCGCTCGCACACTGCCGCAGCAGTGTTGGCGTGCTGTAATTGGTCGATGTATTCCAGAGTTCTATCGAACATGCTCATCGCAACATCTACCCCATGTTGCTTCTGCTTTTCGTACCGATCGTAGATGCCCGAACCACCCTTCGCCATCAACCCCGGACCACAAGTTTCTTCGCGACACCTGCCCCTGTTGCGGGCGCGCGCTGAAACTTGCAAACGCACTAAACCATACGCCGAATTCGCCCGTTTGAAATCAAAAACAATTGTGCCTGCACTGTTTTCGTACGAAGAGCCAAGGACATGATTGGGCGGAGCGTTATCGTGCCATTCCGATGGATATTTCTGGCCCTCCTGTCGGCGCTGATCGGAGCGTTGCCATTTGCCGACGCGACTCGCGCGGCGGAGCCGCAGGTTCCGGTGCTGTGGGATGCCAAGGAGCGGCTGCCGAAGCCCGATCTTTCGGCGTTGCCGAGGCTGAGATTCCTCACCACCACCGATTTTCCGCCTTTCAACTTCCTCGACGGCTCCGGCCGGCTGTCGGGTTTCCACATCGACCTGGCGCGGGCGATCTGCGCCGAACTCGGCATCGTCGAGAAATGCCAGATCCAGGCGCTGCCCTGGAACGATCTCGACGACGCGCTGCGGAAAGGCGAAGGCGAGGCGATCATCGCCGGCATCGCGGCGACGCCGGAAAGCCGCGAGAAATACGCCTTCTCGCGTTCCTATCTGCAGTTCCCGGCGCGCTTCATCATGCCGAAGGCCAAGGCGTTTACCGAGCCGATCCTCGACAAGCTGCGCAGCAAGCGCGTGGGCGTCATCGCCGGCTCGGCGCATGAGAAGATGCTGCGCGACTATTTCAGCACGGTGCAGGTCGTGCCCTTCGACAAGGCCGAGGACCTCTACGCGGACCTCAAGGCCGGCAGGATCGACGCCGCCTTCGGCGACGGCATGCGCTTCGCCTTCTGGCTCGGCGGCTCGGAAGCCGCCGGCTGCTGCCGCTTCGCCGGCGGCCCTTATCTGGCGCCCGAATATCTGGGCTCGGGCATGGCGATCGCCACCAGGGCGGGCGACCCGGCGCTGGCCGCCGCCTTCGACTACGCGTTGCAGGAAATCTCGATCAAGGGAACCTTCGCCGAGTTCTACCTGCGCTATTTTCCGGTGAGCTTTTTCTAAGTCAGTGTGCGCAGGCGGGCCTTCGCCGCACGGGCGATCGCCGCCACGGTGAGCGTGTCGAGATCGAGCTTCCGTCGGATGAGCTGCAGCACCCTCAACTCCTCCATGCGCATTTCGAGATCGACTGCCGCGACCTCGAAAGCGGCGGCATAGGCGGTGTCACGCAACCGCTCCGGCAGCGCATCGGCGACGCGCGCGAGGACGCCTTCCAGCCCGTCCTTGTCGTGCAGAGCCTGCTGGCACGCTTGAGCCACGCCGACCAGGCTGTCGCTGTTGAAATCGACAAACACGGGCCAAGAACGGACGACGTCCCCGATCCGCGCCAGTTCGACATCGGTCATGTCGCGGTCGGATGCCGAAGTGATGACCATGAGATAGATCAGGGCTTCGTGCGGCGTCAAAGGCATTCAAAACTCCTTGATGGTGAGGCTTCAACGTAGGATTGGCAGTGAGGCGCCGCAAGGAAAAGCGCCGCAAATCGTTGACGCTCCGGCCCGTCGCGCCTAGAGACCGGGTGAAAATCTTTACGCGCCCAAGCCGACACATCTGGCCGGCAGATTACCTGGAAAGTGACATGACGGGATCAAACATCATCGATCTCAATGCCGAGATGCTTGCGGCCGCCGCCGAAAGCAAGGCATGGCCGTTCGAAGAAGCCAAGAAGATCATTGCCCGCTACAAGAACAGGGACTTTCCCGATACCGTCCTGTTCGAGACCGGTTACGGCCCGTCCGGCCTGCCGCATATCGGCACCTTCGGCGAGGTGGCGCGCACCACGATGGTGAGGCACGCCTTCCGCGTGCTGACGCAGGACACGGTCAAGACCAAGCTGTTGTGCTTCTCCGACGATATGGACGGCATGCGCAAGATTCCCGACAACGTGCCCGATCGCGCGGCGCTCGAGCCCTACCTGCACAAGCCGCTCACATCGGTGCCCAATCCGTTCGGCGGCGGCTATGCGAGCTTCGCCGACCACAACAACGCGATGCTCTGCCGCTTCCTCGACACGTTCGGCTTCGACTATGAGTTCGCCAGCGCGACCGAATACTACAAGTCCGGGCGCTTCGACGAAGTACTGCTGCGCGCCGCCGAGCGCTATGACGAGATCATGGCGGTGATGCTGCCGACGCTCGGCGGCGCGCAGCAGTACTTCGTCGAAGCGCCCGGACT
>NZ_RZSV01000290.1:0-6034 GCF_004023205.1 Mesorhizobium sp. M1A.F.Ca.IN.020.03.2.1
GGGCAGTAGAGCACGAAGCAGTCGCCGCCGATGCCGGTGGATTGCGGCTCGACAACCGCCTGCACGGCCGCGGCGCAGACGGCCGCATCCATGGCGTTGCCGCCGGACCGCAACATGTCGATGGCGGCAAGTGTGGCGAGCGGATGCGAGGTCGCGGCCATGGCTTCGGTGGCGCGGACCGGCGAGCGGCCTGGAAACTGGAAATCACGCATTCTGTTCGAGGTATCCCTGTATTCTCAACGTCCGCGGCCGAAAAGCTGGGCGGCGGACAACAAGACGATCGATAGCACGATCAGGCAAGTCGAAATGGCGGCAATCGTCGGATCGATCTGGTCGCGCAATGCATTGAACATGCGGCGCGTCAGCGTCGTGGTCTCACCGCCCGAGATGAAGAGCGACACCACCACCTCGTCGAAGGAGGTGATGAAGGCAAAGAGCGCGCCCGAGACGATCGAGAAGCGCAACTGCGGCATGGTCACCTGGAAAAAGGCCGCGAAGCGGCCGGCGCCAAGGCTGCGCGCCACCATCTCCTGGTTCATGTCGTAAGAGCGCAGCCCCGACAGGACGGTGAGCACGACCAGCGGCAACGCCTGGACGGTGTGGGCGATGACGAGGCCGGTCAGCGTGTTGTTGAGGCCAATGCGGGCATAGAGAAAGAAAGTGCCGATGCCGATCAGGATGACCGGAATGATCAGCGACGCCGTGAGCAGCGCATTGATGGCGCCGGTCAGCCTGAGCGTGCCGGCGTTGATGGCATAGGCAGCTGCGGTGCCGAGCGGCGTCGCCACGATCGCGGTCATCACCGCCACCTTCACCGAGACGATGGTGGCGTCGCGCCATTCGACGGAACCGAAATAGCTCTCATACCAGCGCAGCGACCATTGCTCGGGCGGGAACTGCAGCAGCGTCGAGCCGGAGAAGGACATGATGACAATAATCACCGAGGGCGCGATCAAAAACAGCATGACGAGGCCGCCCAGCAGATAGAGCCAGAGGCGTTGCCAATGCGTTATAGGCAGGCTGCTTTCGGCGCTCATCGCTGGCTCCAAACGCCGGTGGCGCGCGCGCCGAGCAGCCACTGGAAGAAGCCGAGCAGCGCCAGCGTGACGGCAAGCAGCACGACGCCGAGCGCAGCACCCGCGCCCCAGTTCGAGTAGAGGCTGGTCGCCTGCTCCATGCGCATCGCCCACATGATGACCTTGCCGCCGCCCATCAGCGCCGGCGTGACGAAAAAGCCGAGGCAAAGCACGAAGACGATGACCACGCCGGAGGCGAGGCCCGGCAGCGACAGCGGGAAAAAGATCTGGCGGAAGGTGGCGGCGGGGTTGGCGCCGAGATTCATGCCGGCGCGCAGGCAGTCGACATCGATGGTCTTCATCGAAGCATAGAGCGGTAGCACCAGGAAGGGCAGCATGATGTGGGTCATGCCGATGACGACGCCGGCAAAATTGTTGGCGAGCGGCAGCGGCTGGGCGATCACGCCGAGATCGATCAGCCAATTGTTGATCAGCCCCTTGCGCTGCAGGATGACCAGCCAGGCATAGGTGCGCACCAGCACCGAGGTCCAGAACGGCAGGATGACGAAGATCAGGCAGATCGAGGCGGCGCGGCGCGGCAGTTGCGACAGCATATAGGCCAGCGGGTAGCCGAACAGCACGCAGGCGCCGGTGACAACAAAGGCAACCTTGAATGTGGTCGCGAAGGTCTTGATGTAGGACGCCTGCTCGAAGAAGCGCGCGTAATTGGCGAGGCTGAGCTGGCCGCTCTCGTCGAACAGCGACAACCAGAACAGCCAGCCGATCGGTACGATGATGACGGCGAATACCAGGAACAGCCCGGGCGACAGCAGCGCCAGAAGCCCCAGCGCCTGGCGCCTGGCATCCGAGCGCAATGCCCAGGCGTTGAGTTCCCCGTCCTGCCCGACGGCGTGACCAAGACTGGCGGACCCGACGCTCATTGATCCGACACCAGCACGACGTCCTGGGCATCGATGCCGAGCGCGATCGGCTCGCCCGGCGCCGGCAGCTTCGCCAGCACGTCGCTGCGACAATAGTCGCGCAGCGTCACCTGGCGGCCGTCGCGAAGCGTCGCATAGCAGATGAAGCTGTCGCCCTGATAGATGACATCGCCGACCGTTGCCGGCAGCGCGTTGACGGGACGTGCCTGATCCGCGTCGGCGAGCAGCCGCAATTTCTCCGGCCGCACCACCATCAAGTGCCGACCGGCGGACGGCGCCGGGTCATTCATGCGCAGCTTCCGATCCTCATACCAGACGCTGCCGTTGCGGCATTCGACCGGGATGAAATTGGATTCGCCGATGAAGCCGGCGACGAACTTCGTCTTAGGCCGGGCGTAGAGCACCTCGGGCTGGTCGATCTGCTCGATGCGTCCGGCATTCATGACCGCGATGCGATCGGACATGGTGATCGCCTCGCGCTGGTCATGCGTGACGTAGACCGTTGTCATGCCGAGCCGCCGATGCAGGTTGCGCAATTCGATCTGCATGTGCTCGCGTAAGCCTTTGTCGAGCGCCGACAGCGGCTCGTCCATCAGCACGATGCGCGGCTCGAAGACGATGGCGCGGGCCAAAGCCACGCGCTGGCGCTGGCCGCCCGAAAGCTGGTCGACGCGGCGCTCGCCGAGACCTTTCAGCTGCACCAGGTCCAGCGCCCGCTCGACACGCTCGGCCGTTTCCGCCGCCGATACGCGCCGCTGCTTCAGCGGAAAGGCGATGTTGTGGAAGACGTTCATATGCGGGAACAGCGCATAGTTCTGGAACACCATGCCGATGTTGCGCTTGTGTGGCGGCATGGTGATGATCTCCTCGCCGCCGACCTTGATCGAGCCGGCATTGGCCCGCACAAAGCCGGCCAGGATCATCAGCAGCGTGGTCTTTCCCGACCCCGACGGACCGAGCAGCGTCAGGAATTCACCGGCCGCGACATCGAGGCTGAGATCGCTCAGGATGGAGAGCGCGCCGAAGCGCTTCTCGATACCGTGGATGCCGATGGGAAGCGCTGTCGGCGCAAGAGACAAGAGCATCTCCTTCAACTCCGGATCATTGATAGCGCGGCGGAGCAGCGCCTCGTCGCGCCGCTCCGCCGCGCAGTCGTTATTGCTGGATCAGGTTGTTGAACTTCTCCGTCGCCTCGACGAGGTTGTCGCGCCAGAACTCGGGATCCTGAAGCACCTGCTTCTTGACGTTGTCGGGCGCGGAGTTGATGTCCTTGATGCGCTCCTGCGGGATCTTGCCGGTCTCGAAGGCCTTCTCGTTGGCCGGGCCGTTGTCGACATAGAGCGGCAGATTGGCCTGGAGGTCGGGGCTGACGAACTTGGCCAGCGCTTTCATCGCGAGGTCCTTGTTCTTCGAGCCCTTCGGGATGACCATGCAGTCGGCGGTAAGCACACCCTGGTCGAAGGAGAAGCTGACAGGTGCGCCTTCCTTCCTCAGGGTGCCGGCGCGGCCGTTCCAGATGCTCGCCATATCGACCTCACCGTCCTTCACGAGTTGCATGGCCTGCGCGCCCGAGGTCCACCAAGCGTCGATGTGACCCTTGACCTTGTCGACGGATTGCAGCGCGCCGTCGATGTCGACCGGATAGACCTTGTCGATCGGAGTGCCTTTGGCGAGCGCCGCGACGCTCAGTGTCTCCGTCGCCTGGCTGCCGGAGAGCGCCCGCCGGCCCGGGAACTTTTCCACGTCCCAGAAATCGGCCCAGGTCTTCGGTCCCTTGTCGCCGAAAACATCGGTCCGGTAGATCAGCACGACGGACGTGTAGGAGATGCCAACCCAGTCGTCATGGACGAGCTTCGGGTTGATGCCGCTCTTGTCGATGACGTTGTAGTCGAGCTTTTCGAACAGGCCCTCCTTGGAACCGCGCGCGCATTCGTCGGCGCCAAGCTCGGTGATGTCCCATTTCACCGCATTGCCGGTGACCTGCAGGCGCACGTCGTCGAGGCCGTTGGTGGTGTCCTGCTTGATGGTGATGCCGAGCTCCTTGGCCGTCGGATCGAAGAAGGCCTTGGTCTGTGCCTCCTGATAGGTGCCGCCCCATGAGGCGACGGTGATGGTGTCGGCGGCCGAGGCCGGAACGGCGGCCGAGGCCAGCAGGCCGGCTACGGCCAGACCGTGAATGCAAAGTCTCTTCGTCATTTTCGCTTCTCCAACCGGTGTTCCCATTATCGTTGATTTGGTATGCGAATTTGTATACAATTTTGAGTGTAATTCTCCGGAAGCCGATGTCAACATGTGCCGAGCGTTTTTTGGGCGGCGATGAGTTGAGGCTTCGGGCCTGGAGCGTTTGATACGGCTCTGTTTCAAGCAGGAGCCAAAAGGCACTAGACTGCGAATCCGTGACTGACCGTTGGAGGCGGGACGCTTGAGCAAGGAGAGAAAGAACACGCTGCGCGATTCGGTGTTCGAGAAGCTGAAGGCGTTGATCATCACCGGCCAGATCCCGCCAGGCGGCCGCGTGACCGAGAACGAGATCGCCGAGCGCCTGAAGGTGAGCCGCACGCCGGTGCGCGAAGCCTTCAACCGTCTCGAGCGCGACGGCCTGGTGATCGGACGTCCGCGCCAGGGCTATATTGTTGCCGAGTTCAACCTGACCATGTTCCGCGAGGCCTTCGACATTCGCGAGCTGCTCGACGGGCGCGCGACCGAGCTGGCAGCGGCGAACGCGACCGCCGCCGACAAGGCGCGGCTGCGCCACATGCTCGCCGAATGCGAACGGCTGGCGGCAATCCCCGACCGCAGCACACGAGAGAAATTTGAGGAGCTGCAGGTCGGCATCGATCTGCACCGGGTGATCGCCGAGATCAGCGGCAACGAGATGCTGCACGGCATGCTTTGCGGCATCCTCGACAAATGCCAGCAATATGTGTGGACCGAGCTTCTGTGGCTGGACGAGTGGAAGCTCACCCGCGAGGAGCATACGGGCATCGTCGACGCGATCTGCGCCGGTGATGTCGCTTTGGCCGGCGAGCGCGCTCGCGCGCATGTGCGCGGCTCGCGCGAGAACATCCTGCGCCTGCTGCAGGCCAAGTCCGATTATCAGGGCTTTTTCGCCAAGGCTTCGTGAGGCCGGCGATCAGTTCGAGAGCACAGGGCAGTTGGCGCCACGCCGCAGGCTGATGTGCGCTACGTCGCCGATGCTGAATCGAAAACCGTCGGCGCGGCGTGGGGCATCGATGACGATTGCAGTCCCCTGCCCCAGTTCGGCGTGAAGGCGCAGCGTGCGACCGTGGAAGACGATGCCACTCACCCGGGCCGGCGCGGTGCCTTCGGCGGCCTCGGTGGCCGCCACAAGATCCTCCGGACGAACGCCGATGGTTCGTGCGTCGCCGACAGCCGGTGTCTCGCCGGTTTCCAGTATGGCCTCCAGCGGCAGCTCGCCGGCGGTAAACCGCAGCCGCTCGCCGTCGCGCCCGACAAAGCGTGACTGCAGGAGATTCATGGTGCCGATGAACGAGGCGACGAACCGCGTCGCCGGACGGTCGTAAAGCGTCGCGGGCGGCGCGATCTGCTCGATGCGGCCCTTGTTCATGACGACGATGCGGTCGGAAATCGACAGCGCCTCGGTCTGGTCGTGCGTGACCATGACGAAGGTGGTGCCGAGCCGGGACTGCAGTCGCTTGAGCTCGACCTGCATCTGCTCGCGCAGATGCGCGTCGAGGGCCGACAGCGGCTCGTCGAGCAAGAGCACACGCGGCTCGCAGACGATGGCGCGGGCAAGCGCGACGCGCTGGCGCTGACCGCCCGACAGTTCGGAGATGCGGGCGCGCAGCTTGTCGGCTAGGCCGACCATGTCAAGCGCCTGACCGACGCGCTTGGCCTGCTCGGTACCGGACAGTTTGCGCAGCGAGAGGCCGAAGCCGACGTTCGCCGCGACGTCCATATGCGGGAACAGCGCATAGTCCTGAAAGACGGTGTTGACCGGACGGTCGAAGGGCCTCAGACCGGTGATGTCACCGCCTTCGAGCAGCACTTTGCCGCTGGTCGGGCTCGATGCGGTCGATCTCGATATTGCGGCGG
>NZ_RZSV01000291.1:0-5998 GCF_004023205.1 Mesorhizobium sp. M1A.F.Ca.IN.020.03.2.1
GAGCCTGCCGATGCCGACCAGTGCCAAGATATGGCGTGCCGGCTGCATCATCCGCTCGCAGATGCTGGACACGATGGCGGAGGCCTTCGGCTCAGGCGGCGCCTCGACCAATCTCCTGATGGCGCCGGCCTTCATCGCCATGATGAAGGAGGCGCATCCGTCGCTCAGGCGCATCGTGGCGCGAGCCTCCGAGGCCGGCTCACCGGTGCCGGCGCTGTCCTCGGCGCTCGCCTATTTCGACAGCTATCGCCAGGGCCGCGGCACGTCGAACCTGATCCAGGCGCAGCGCGATTTCTTCGGCGCGCACGGTTTCGAGCGCATCGGCGAGCAGGGGGCGTTCCATGGGCCGTGGGGAAGCGGCGCCGCCTAGAGTCAGGTTATGCCAGGGTGCAAAGGCGGCTTCCTGCGCTCCCGGTGCTACTCAAGCGCGCTTCCGGTTCTCGGAAGCCGCCGACTCGGCCTGACCTGACTCTCAAGTCGCGCCAGTCAACCCCGATAGGGCAGGACCTCGCTCGGTTTGCTCAGCGATTGCAGTGAGCCAGGTTCCTTGCCGCCGATCCAGCCGAGCACAGCGCGGGCAAGCTCGGAGCCGGCGAGCCGGAAATTCTCGTTCACGACCAGCAGTTCGCGCCGGAACAAATGCAGCAGTTCCGAGGACTGTTTCGACACCACGTCGACATCGCGGCCGAGTTTCAGGCCGGCGTCCTCGATGCCTGCAACAACGGCGAGCGTGGCGGCGGCGGCGCTGCTGACGATGCCGTCCGGACGGCTCTCGCGGCGCATGAGCTGCGCAGTTCGCATCCTGATCTGCTCGATCGTGTGGTCGATGGAGACGGTGTTGAACGGCACCTCGCTGGCGCCGACTTCGCTCAGCGCATCGGCAAAACCGTTCACCGTGTGGTCGTAATAGGTGAGGCCGACCGGCGGCGTCACCAGAGCCAGCCGGCGCCGGCCCATGCCGGCGAGATGGCGCACCGCCTCGCCGGCGAAAGCATAGTTGTCGAAGTCGTGATAGGGATGCACCAGCCCCATGTCGGTGCGGCCATGCGTGGCAAATGGGATGCCGCGTTCCAGCATATAGCGGGCGCGCGGGTCGTTGGGCTGCGTGCGTGAAATGATGACGCCGTCGGCGGAGCCCGTCTCCACCAGATAGCGCACCGGATCCAGCGGGTCCTGCGAGCGCGAATAGGGCGTGACGATCAGGTGATAGGGCGTGTCGGCGATCACCTCGGTGACGCCGTAGATGATGTCCGAGACGAAGCTCATCAGCTCGTGCTCGGTGTTGAGCACCAGGCTGATGACGTTGGTCTTGCCCGTCCTCAGCCTCACGCCGGCGCGGTTCGGGCGATAGCCAATCTGCTTGGCGACGAGCTGCACGCGCCGCCTGGTCTCGGCGCCGATCTCCGGCGCGTCCTTCAGCGCGCGCGAGACGGTGGTGACGCCGAGCCCGGTCATGAAGGCAAGCGTCTTCAGCGTCGGCCGTCCCTTAGCCGACGTGTCGTCGTCCTTCTCGGTTGCTCGTCTGTCCATTCGTCCCGCCCATCAGGCGCATAGCAGCCGCGAAGCCGGCCGGCAATCGCGCCCATCCATTTGCGCGGCTTTCAGTCCATGACACGGTGCAATATACTGAAACGTTACAGATTGCCAACGCCGGTGATCATCGGGCAGGTCGCACTCGTTGTGGTCAGCGCCACAGGGGTGGGCTGAAAGCTGCTGGAATCATAAGGAAATCTCGATTTACCTCTGCTTTTTGCATCAATTGGCCGCACCAGCGACTCTCCGACAGGCCCTTTGGAGAGGATTTTGTTCGTGCCCCGAAGAAATCTCATGCCGTTTCCATTCGAGGGGTTGCCTATAAGGGCCATTTGCCGTATCGAAAATCTGTAACGTTTCAGATTCTGGGAGGAACCGAAATGCGATACAAATTCCTGACCGCCGCGTTCGCCGCGACGGCCGCGCTGAACTTCGCCGGACCGGCGGCCGCGGCCGATCTCGAAGTCACGCATTGGTGGACTTCGGGCGGCGAGGCGGCGGCAGTGGCCGAACTTGCCAAGGCGTTCGACGCGACCGGCAATCACTGGGTCGACGGCGCCATCGCCGGTTCCGGCGGCACAGCGCGGCCGATCATGATCAGCCGCATCACCGGCGGCGATCCGATGGGCGCCACCCAGTTCAACCACGGCCGGCAGGCGGAGGAGCTCGTCCAGGCCGGGCTGATGCGCGACCTCACCGATCTCGCAACCAAGGAAAAGTGGACGGAAATCGTGCGGCCGAAGAGCCTGCTCGACTCGTGCACCATCGGCGGCAAGATCTATTGCGTGCCGGTCAACATCCATTCCTGGCAGTGGCTATGGCTGTCGAACGAAGCCTTCCAGAAGGCCGGCGTGCCGATGCCGAAGGACTGGAATGAATTCGTGGCGGCTGCGCCGGCGCTGGAAAAAGCCGGCATCATCCCGCTCGCCGTCGGCGGGCAGCCCTGGCAGGCGTCCGGCGCCTTCGACGTGCTGCTTGCCGCCGTCGGCGGCACCGACGCCTTCCTCAAGGTCTACAGGGACAAGGACGCCAAATTCGCAGGCGGTCCCGAAATCGCCAAGGTGTTCAAGGCCGCCGACGACGCCCGTAAGATGGCCAAGAACACCAATGTGCAGGACTGGAACCAGGCGACCAATCTGGTCATCACCGGCAAGGCCGGCGGCCAGATCATGGGCGACTGGGCGCAGGGCGAGTTCCAGGTCGCCGGCAAGACCGCCGGCAAGGACTACACCTGCCTGCCCGGCCTCGGCCTGAACGAGGTCATCGCCACCGGCGGCGACGCGTTCTACTTCCCACTGCTCAAGGATGCCGACAAGGCCAAGGCTCAGGAAGTTCTGGCCGAGACGCTGCTCGACCCGAAGACCCAGGTCGCCTTCAATCTCAAGAAGGGCTCGCTTCCGGTGCGCGGCGACGTCGACCTCAACACGGCGAACGACTGCATGAAGAAGGGCCTCGCCATCCTCGCCAAAGGCGCGGTGATCCCGTGGACCGACCAGCTCTTGTCGCAGGACAGCCAGAAGCAGAAGGAGGATCTGTTCTCCGAATTCTTCGCCAAGCCCGACATGACGCTCGAAGAGGCGCAGAAGCGCTTCGCCGACATCATCGCGTCGGCCGACTGATCAACGGCGCCCCCGCCAGCTCCCGGCCCCCGCCTATCCGGGGTCGGGAGCGTGATGTCCTCATTGTCCCAGCCCGGCTGCCGAGATGAGCAACAGCGAACGCCCCAACCAGCTTTTACGCAACCTCAACGCCAAGGTCGCATCGATCCCGATGATCCTGACCGCGCTGGTCGTCTTCGTCGGCGGCACGGCCTGGACGGTGCTCTATTCCTTCACCAATTCGAAGCTCTTGCCGCGGCTGAACTTCGTCGGCCTCGACCAATATTACCGGCTATGGGCGACGCCGCGCTGGCTGGTGTCGATCGAGAACCTTTTGATCTATGGCGTGATCTCGCTGTTGTTCTCGCTGGTGATCGGCTTCATCCTCGCGGCATTGCTCGACCAGAAGATCCGCTTCGAGGACACGTTCCGCACGATCTTCCTCTATCCTTTCGCACTTTCTTTCATCGTCACCGGGCTGGTCTGGCAGTGGCTGCTCAATCCCGATTTCGGCATCCAGCGCGTCGTGCGCGACCTCGGCTGGACGAGCTTCAGCTTCGATCCTCTCTACAATTCCAGTATCGTCATCTACGGCATTTCGATCGCGGCCCTCTGGCAAGGCACGGGACTGATCATGTGCCTGATGCTCGCCGGCCTGCGCGGCATCGACGAGGACATCTGGAAGGCCGCGCGGGTTGACGGCATACCGATGTGGAAGACCTATGTCTTCATCATCATTCCGATGATGCGGCCGGTCTTTGTCACCACCTTGGTGATCATCGCCGCCGGCATCGTCAAGGTCTACGACCTTGTGGTGGCGCAGACCAGCGGGGGTCCGGGTATCGCCTCCGAAGTGCCGGCGAAATACGTCTACGACTACATGTTTTTCGCCCAGAATCTCGGCCAGGGCTTTGCCGCCTCCACCATGATGCTGCTCTCGGTGGTGATCGTCATCGTGCCATGGGCCTACCTCGAATTCGGAGGCAAGAAGCATGGCTGAAGCTGCTGCCTCCATGTCCAGTGACGCTCTTCGGCGCGAAGCCTCGTCGCGCGATGCATCGGGGCCGAGCGGAACGAAGCCGCGGCACGTGCTCTCGCGCCGCAACATCTTCCTCTACGGCACGCTGATCGTCGTGGCGCTCTATTACCTGCTGCCGCTCTACGTGATGATCGTCACATCGCTGAAGGGCATGCCGGAAATCCGCATCGGCAACATCTTCTCGCCGCCGCTGGAGATCACCTTCGAGCCTTGGGTCAAGGCGTGGTCGCAGGCCTGCACCGGGCTCAATTGCGACGGGCTGTCGCGCGGCTTCTGGAACTCGGTGCGCATCACCGTGCCGTCGGTGCTGCTGTCGATCGCGATCGCGTCGGTCAACGGCTATGCCTTGGCCAACTGGCGCTTCAAGGGCGCCGACACCTTCTTCATCATCCTGATCGTCGGCGCCTTCATTCCCTATCAGGTGATGATCTACCCGATCGTCATCATCCTGCGCGAGATCGGCATCTACGGCACGCTGACCGGCCTCGTGATCGTGCATTCGATCTTCGGCATGCCGATCCTGACGCTCCTGTTCCGCAACTATTTCACGTCCATGCCGGAGGAACTGTTCCGCGCGGCGCGCGTCGACGGCGCCGGTTTCTGGGGCATCTACCTGCGCATCATGCTGCCGATGTCGCTGCCGATCTTCGTCGTCGCCATCATCCTGCAGGTGACCGGCATATGGAACGACTTCCTGTTCGGCGTCGTCTACACCCGCCCCGACACCTATCCGATGACGGTGCAGCTCAACAACATCGTCAACTCGGTACAGGGCGTGAAGGAGTACAACGTCAACATGGCCGCGACCATCCTGACCGGCCTTGTGCCGCTCATCGTCTACTTCGTTTCCGGCAAGCTCTTCGTGCGCGGCATCGCCGCCGGCGCGGTGAAAGGATGATGATGGCAGCAGCGATCGCCAATCCCAGCGTTTCGATCCAGGACCTGTCGCTGAATTTCGGCGTCATGTCGGTGCTGAAGACGCTCAATCTCGACGTCGCCGAGGGCGAGTTCATCGTGCTGCTCGGGCCATCCGGCTGCGGCAAGTCGACCTTGCTCAACTGCATCGCCGGCCTGCTCGACATCTCCGAGGGCCGCATCTTCATCAAGGGCAAGAATGTCACCTGGGAGGAGCCGAAGGATCGCGGCATCGGCATGGTGTTCCAGTCCTACGCCCTCTACCCGCAGATGACGGTGGAGAAGAACCTTTCCTTCGGCCTGCGCGTCGCCGGCGTGCCCAAGGACGAGATCGCCAAACGCATCGCGCGCGCGGCGGAGATCCTGCAGATCGAGCCGCTGTTGCAGAGGAAGCCGTCTGCGCTTTCCGGAGGCCAGCGGCAGCGCGTGGCGATCGGGCGGGCACTGGTGCGCGACGTCGACGTCTTCCTGTTCGACGAGCCGCTCTCCAACCTCGACGCCAAGCTGCGGTCGGAATTGCGCGTCGAGATCAAGCTTTTGCACCGCAGGCTGCAGAACACGATGATCTACGTCACCCACGACCAGATCGAGGCGATGACGCTGGCCGACCGTATCGCGGTGATGAAGGGCGGCGTCATCCAGCAGCTCGATGCGCCCCAGACGATCTACAATCGCCCGGTCAACCGCTTCGTCGCCGGCTTCCTCGGCTCGCCGGCGATGAATTTTATCAAGGGGCACCTGGAAGCAAGCGACGCGCCGGTGTTCAAGGCCGACGGTGTTTCGGTGCCGCTCGGCCGTTATCAGTTCGACAACGAAGGCGGGCGCGCCGCCAAGCCCTGCGTGTTCGGCATCCGACCGGAGCATATCGCTTTTGGCGAAGCGGCGAGGGCCATGCCGTTCACCGCCGAGTCCC
>NZ_RZSV01000292.1:0-5867 GCF_004023205.1 Mesorhizobium sp. M1A.F.Ca.IN.020.03.2.1
TCCGGGGCGTTCGCGCCCGCCATTTCCCGCACCGCCTATATCTGCCGGCCGCCCAAGATCGGTGTGCCAGGCGGCTTCGCCTATCGCGGCTGCGACGCCAAGGATCTGGCCTTCTCCGCTTTCAAGGCCGGCAAGCCGATGCCGAGCGAAATCTGCGGCCTGGTCGGCGGCAAGAAGTTCGATATCTGCGTGGCGACCAACAATTTCGACCAATGCCTCGGCGGCGCCGTCAATCGCGGTAACCGTCCGGCCTGCTCGGCCGATCATTTCTGCCGCGAAGACTACATGTGCCAGTCGGCTGCCGTCCGACACGCCCGGTGCCGCCAGGGTCAAGGGGATCGGCTTCTGCTCGCCGACCTATTTCCTGTTCCGGATGCGCATCGACAACCATGCGACGCGTGGACGAACACCGCCCGCGCGAACATGAGCGCGGGCTTCGGCGCCGCCACCGAGGAGTAAGCGGTCATACCGGTTGGGGTGCGTATTTTCCGACGCTTGCCGCCAGCGCTTCGAGCACACGCTGCTCACTGATTCCGCGCGTGTTCAGGACCCAGCTCGGTATCGAGATCGGAGGCTCGATGAAGGTTACCTGCTCGTTCAAGGGTCCATGCACGTAGGATCGGTTCGAGCCGAAGATGAGCACGCTTGGAATGCCCAAGGCGCCGGCTGCATGGGACACACCGCCATCGACACCGAGAAAGACGGTGGAGGCCGCGATCTGGTGCATGGCCTCTGCAATGTCGGGCGTCGAGGTGAAGTCGATCGCCTCAGGCAACAAGGCGCGAATCTGGGCGGCAGCCTGGCGTTCGCGCGGACCGCCGACAAGCCAGACGGACCAACCCCGTTCGATATGCTTTCGTGCGACCGAGACGAAGCGCTCGGGCGGCCATGAGCGCATGTTCTCGAAATCGGAAGTATAGAGGGAAAGCACCGGCCTTGCCGGATCGATGCCGTTGCGCCGGCGCCACTTGGCAACGTCTTGGGACGAAATCGCCAGCCGCGGGGCCGGCAGCTGTTTTTCTTCGGCGGGCTGCTTGCCGAGGAGCGCGATCGCACAGACCTGTTCGACGAGCCTTGTCTTGCGCGGGCCGAAGGCCACGAAGGTTCTCAGCCATCCCGACGGCAGTCGGTTGACGATGCCGAACTGGAGCTCGCGCGGATATCCAATGCGCTCGGGAATGCCCGCCAGCCACGGCACCAGGGCCGCCTTGGTGCTGCTGGTGAGCAGATAGGCTGCGTTATAATTCTCCTGGCGGAGTTCGCGCGCCAGCCGCGCCCGCTCCTTGAGACCGGGGTTCCAATGCCTTTCAACGGTCCAGGCCTTCCGGACATGCGGCATCAAGCGCGCCAGGGGCGCGGCCAGCGGCGAGGTGATGACGTCGATCGGCTGTCCAGGAAACGTCGCTGCTATGATTTGAATTGCCGAATGGCAGCGGATGAAGTCGCCGATTGCCGGCAAGCAGAACACGAGAATGGGGCGCAACGCGCGATACCTTTTCGATCCGACACAGTCGCCGCGAACGGCGAGCATGCCGGTTCCTTGTCACGGAAGCGCTTCGCCATCAAGGATGCGGGCATAGAGTTCCAGATAGGCCTTCGCGGTTTTCGCGATCGGAAATCTGTCGGCGGCAGATTCACGGCATTTGCGCATGCACAGGTCTGCGACCTCGGCAAGACCTTCGGCGAACTCCTCGTCGCTCTCGAAGAATCGGCCCGTATCCGTGTCCACCGTCTCCGGCAGGGCGCCGCGCGCTGTGGTCAAAACGGGCGTGCCGCACAGCATCGCCTCGACCGGCGCATTGCCGAAAGGCTCTTCCCAGGCGATCGGATTGAGGAAGGCCTTCGATGCGCCCAGCAGGCGCAGCTTGTCGTCGCCGTCGACGACGCCGTTGAAGCGATAGCGGCGGGAAAGACTCTTGAAAAAGACCCCCTCGCGGCGGGTCCGACTTCGGCCGAGCAATTTCCACCGCGAGCCGCCGGCGATATCGAGGGGAAAGTCGAATTTCCTGGCGAGCTCGACTGCCCGGTTCAAGCCCTTTCCGGCGCGTGCGATGGCCGCCATGAAGAGGAGGCGATCACTCTTCGATTCGGCCAGCCGATAGTCATCCACCGGAAAGCCGTTGTAGACGAAGGTCTTGCGGCCGTGCAGCTGGGCGTGCCGTGCGCTGATGAAGCTCCAGTTCGGTTGCGGCCGCGGATAATCCGGTAAATGGCCCCGCTCGGTGTTGAGGGTCGGGAAGTCAACCTCGACCTTCCACGCATGAAGGTGGACGATTTGGGTGTCCTTGGGGATCGCCGCGCGGCACTCGGCATCGCTCACAGCATGCCGGACTTCGCACAGTGGATGTGACGATCCAGGGCCCGCCACGAGGACGACATGGTGGCCCTGCCTGACCAGTTCAGTGGCCAGCCAGTCGACCTGACGTTCTATCCCGCCGTAGCCTTTGCACGGAACGACGCCCTTTGTTGCAAGGGTTATTAGCATTCATTACCGCCATCACATTGATGTGATTTCAATGTGATTAGAGGTTGCCAGTTGTCAACCTCCGACGACGGATTGCGTAAGCCAGAGTTCCAGCCGCCGGCCGGCTTTCGAGGTTCCACCGATTGAGATGGTCGGCGACTCCCGGTCGCGAGGCCAAGCGGAAGGAGAGGGGCTAAGCAACGAGAATAACGGCGGACCTGCCGAAATGCTTGCCAGCTACAAGGACCAGTCGCGACACCACCGCCTCACAGCGGAATGTTGTCGTGCTTCTTCCAGGGGTTCTGCATATCCTTGTTGCGCAGCATGCGCAGCGCCCGCGCGATCCGGCGGCGCGTCGAATGCGGCATGATCACCTCGTCGATATAGCCGCGTTCGGCCGCTACGAAGGGCGACAGGAACCGATCCTCGTATGCTTTGGTGTGGGCGGCGATCTTCTCCGCGTTGCCGATGTCCTTGCGGTAGATGATCTCGACCGCGCCCCTTGCGCCCATCACCGCGATCTGCGCCGTCGGCCAGGCATAGTTCATGTCGCCGCGCAGGTGCTTCGACGCCATCACGTCATAGGCGCCGCCATAGGCCTTACGGGTGATCACGGTGATCTTCGGCACGGTGGCTTCGGCATAGGCGAACAGCAGTTTTGCGCCATGCTTGATCAGCCCGCCATATTCCTGCGCGGTGCCTGGCAGAAAGCCTGGAACGTCGACCAAGGTAACGATCGGGATCGAGAAGCAGTCGCAGAAGCGCACGAAGCGCGCCGCCTTGCGGCTGGCGTCGGAGTCGAGCACGCCGGCCAGAACCATCGGCTGGTTGGCGACGAAGCCGACGGTTCGCCCCTCCACACGGCCGAAGCCGGTGACAATGTTCCTGGCGAAGCTCGCCTGGATCTCGAAGAAGTCGCCTTCGTCGGCAACCTTCAGGATCAGTTCCTTGATGTCGTAGGGCTTGTTGGCGTTGTCCGGAATCAGCCGGTCGAGCGACATGTCATGGTCCGCCACCGACTGGTAGCATTCGATCTCGGGAATCTCTGCGGTATTGGACGCCGGCAACAGGTCAATCAGCCGGCGCATCTGCAGCAGCGCCTCGACATCGTTGTCATAGGCGCCGTCGGCGATGGAGGATCGGGTCGTGTGCACCGTGGCGCCGCCGAGGCTTTCGGCCGTCACCGTCTCATTGGTCACCGTCTTCACCACGTCCGGCCCGGTGACGAACATGTAGGAGGTGTCGCGCACCATGAAGATGAAGTCGGTCATGGCCGGCGAATAGACATCGCCGCCGGCGCACGGGCCCATAATCAGCGAAATCTGCGGGATGACACCGGAGGCGAGCACGTTGCGCTGAAAAATCTCGGCATAGCCGCCGAGCGCGGCCACGCCTTCCTGGATGCGTGCGCCGCCCGCGTCGTAGAGGCCGATGATCGGCGCGCGATTGCGCAGCGCCATCTCCTGCACCTTGACCACCTTCTCGGCATGCGCCTCAGACAGCGAGCCGCCGAAGACGGTGAAATCCTTGGCAAAAAGGTAGACTGGACGGCCGTTGACGGTGCCCCAGCCTGTGACGACGCCGTCGCCCGCGATCTTGGTTTTCTCCATGCCGAAGTCGGTTGAGCGGTGCTCGACATACATGTCGAACTCCTCGAACGAACCCTCGTCGAGGAAGACGTCGATGCGCTCGCGGGCGGTGAGCTTGCCCTTCTTGTGCTGGGCCTCGATCCGTTGCTTGCCGCCGCCCAT
This sequence comes from Mesorhizobium sp. M1A.F.Ca.IN.020.03.2.1, assembly GCF_004023205.1. Lineage (NCBI taxonomy): Bacteria > Pseudomonadati > Pseudomonadota > Alphaproteobacteria > Hyphomicrobiales > Phyllobacteriaceae > Mesorhizobium > Mesorhizobium sp. M1A.F.Ca.IN.020.03.2.1. The sequence goes on from NZ_RZSV01000292.1 coordinate 4,216, forward strand.
CCGGGCGATCTCGCGGCGGCGCTCGAGTTCCTTCAGCACGTCCTTCATCGCTGCCCCCACAATAGAAAGGTGGTTTGTGGTAATCGTGAGGGCAGCGCAGCGCAAGCGTCGCTTTTCGATCGGCGTTTTGTTGCGCTGCAACATCACCCTTGCATTTTGCGGCGGACTCGGCCATATGCGGTCGCATAGGCGCTTGGGCCGAACTTCGGCTTTCTCCACTAATTGAGACTGGTTGCGTCTGTTTTCCCTCTTTCCGGTGGGCCCTCCCGTCGATCGGCAAGCTGGCGAAAGAGCCCCGGGGCATGACGCCCGCGGGCACGACAGCGCAGCCGCGCGGACGCTCCCCGTCCGCCGCCTTGTCGTTTCCTGACAATTTTTCGACGGCAGGTTGCGCCCTGCCGCCATGATGTTTGCGGCCACAGGGCCGCGTGAAAGAAGACTATTTTGACCAATGAAAATCAGGCGGACCAGAACGGTTTCGCTACCCTTGGAATCACCGGCGCGCTGCTCAAGGCCGCCAATGCCGCCGGCTTCACGGATCCGAAGCCGATCCAGGTGCAGGCGATCCCGCCGCAGATCGAAGGCCGCGACATATTCGGCATTGCTCAGACCGGTTCGGGCAAGACGGCGGCTTTCGCGCTGCCGATCCTGTCGAAGATCATCGGGCTCGGCACGAAGCGCCGGCCAAAGACGGCGCGCGCGCTGATCCTGGCGCCGACACGCGAGCTAGCGGTACAGATCGAGGACACCATCAAGCTGCTCGCCAAGGGCGCGCACATCTCGACCGCGCTCGTGCTCGGCGGCGTCTCCCGCTACAGCCAGGTGAAGAAGATCGCACCCGGCGTCGATATCCTGATCGCCACGCCCGGCCGGCTGACCGACCTGGTGCGGGAAGGCGACCTCATCCTTGCCGATACCAAATGGCTGGTGCTCGATGAGGGCGACCGCATGCTCGACATGGGCTTCATCAACGACGTCAAGCGCATCGCCAAGGCGACCGCGCCGAACCGCCAGACCGCGCTGTTCTCGGCCACCATGCCGAACGAGATCGCGGAACTCGCCAAGGGCTTGCTGAAGGACGCCGTCCGCATCGAAGTCTCCCCGCAGAGCACGACGGCGGCCGAGATCGTGCAAAGCGTGGTGCTTGCCCGCACCAAGCAGAAGCGCCAAGTGCTGTCCAAGATGCTGGCCGACGAGGCGATGCGCTCGGTCATTGTGTTCTCGCGCACCAAGCATGGCGCCGACCGCGTCACCAAGGACCTTGCCCGCGACGGCTTCGACGCCGCAGTGATCCACGGCAACAAGTCGCAGAACGCGCGTCAGAAGGCGCTCAACGATTTCCGCGACGGCTCGGTGCGTATTTTGGTGGCGACCGATATCGCCGCGCGCGGCATCGACGTCCCAGGCATCAGCCATGTCGTGAATTTCGACTTGCCGGACGAAGCGGAGAGCTATGTCCACCGTATCGGCCGTACCGGCCGCAACGGCAGGGACGGCATCGCGATCACGCTTTGCGATCCATCGGAGAACGGCAAGCTGCGGCAGGTCGAGCGCATCATCCGCATGAAGCTTCCGGTCATTGCCGATCATCTCGGCAGTCCCGACCCGCAGCGCGATCCGAAGGAAAGGACCGAGCGTCATTTCCTTCGGAT